>NZ_JBQCXF010000013.1:0-40057 GCF_051956635.1 Neisseria sp. P0022.S010
GTGCCGCAATATATTTGCCCGAAGTCTGTTTTGTTCAGACGGCCTGTTTCGTTTACAATCTGTCCACTTCATTTTGGTAAAACCTTATGCAAACGCTTGTTACCTTTGTTTTTAAATTTTTGGCCGCGCTGCCTTTGGCTTGGTTGCACAAATTAGGCAACCTGCTGGGTAGTTTGGGTTTCCGCGTGCTGTCGAAAGATCGCCGGCGTGTTTTCGAAAACATGAAACTTGCCGGATTGAACCCGACGGACGAGGCAGTGAAAAAAGTTTTCCGTGAAACGGCAAAAGGCGGCTTGGAATTGCCGGTGGCGTTTTTCAGACGGCCTGAAGAAATTGAAAACCTGTTTGTCAGCGTCAACGGTTGGGAACATGTTCAGACGGCCTTGATCGCGGGCGAAGGTTTACTGTTTATCACGCCGCACATCGGCAGCTATGATTTGGCCGGCCGCTACATCAGCCAGCAGCTGCCGTTTCCGCTGACGGCGATGTACAAACCGCCTAAAATCAAGGCTTTTGATGCGGTAATGCAAGCAGGACGCGTGCGCGGTAAGGGCAAGACTGCACCGACCAGCATTCAGGGCGTCAAACAAATCATCAAGGCCCTGCGCGGCGGTGAGGCGACCATTGTGTTGCCGGACCATGTGCCGTCTCCGGAAGAAGGCGGCGACGGCGTGTGGGTGGGCTTTTTCGGCAAACCTGCCTACACCATGACGTTGGCGGGCAAGCTGGCGCAAGTCAAAGGCGTGAAGGCTTTGTTTTTCTGCGGCGAGCGTCTGCCCGACGGGAAAGGCTTTGTCTTGCACATCGAGCCATTGCGCGGCGAGTTGAACGGCGATAAGGAGAACGATGCGCGCGTGATCAATGAAAATACCGAATATTGGATACGCCGTTTTCCGGAACAATATTTGTTTATGTACAACCGCTACAAACATCCCGAAGGCGCGCCTTTCCCGCCGCCGGAAGTATAGGCTTGCCGAATGTAAAAAACCTGCTTGGATTCAAGCAGGTTTTGTGTTTGGTCGGAATGAGAGGATTCGAACCTCCGACCCCTTCGTCCCGAACGAAGTGCGCTACCGGGCTGCGCTACATTCCGAATGTGGGGAATTATAGGATAGGAGAAGCCGGTTTGTACAGGGGGTCGATAAATAATTAATAATTGGCCGCCGATGGATTTGTTTTAGGCCGTCTGAAGCGATGTGTTTCAGACGGCCCGTGTTTTTGTTTGCTGCTTCTGCTGAAGCATTTGTCCTAATGGCATTATAATGTGGGCAATTGTTTTTTAGATTGTCTGCTATGTTTTATCTTTATCAGTCCGACCGTTTGGAAGCGCTTGCCGAAATGTGCGCGCATATTCATCAGGCCTTGCCTTTGGATGCGGTATTGGCGCAGGAAGAAGTGGTGGTGCAGAGCCAGGGGATGCGGCGGTATCTGAATGTGTTTTTTGCGCGCAAACTCGGCGTGGCGGCGAATTTGAAGTTCAGCCTGCCGGCCGGTTTGGCGTGGCAGCTGATGCGTAAATTGGTTCCCGATGTGCCGCCGCTCAGCCCGTTTTCGCCTGAAGTCATGCGTTGGCGTTTGCTGGATTTGTTCCGCAGCGAAGCGTTTCAGACGGCCCCGGAATACGAAAACGTGCGCTTGAAGCTGGAAAGTTATTTAAAAAGCTCGGCATCGGCGGATTATCAGCTTGCCGGACAAATGGCGGATATTTTCGACCAATATTTGGTGTACCGGCCGGATTGGATTGATGCGTGGCAGGCTGGGAAGCTGCTGGGTTTGGGCGATGATGAGGATTGGCAGGCGCGGCTGTGGCGTTATTTGGACGATGGCAGCCAATCGGCGCCGCACCGCGTGGCCTTGTGGGAAAAGCTGTTGGCGCAGTTGGATAAATCGGTCTTGCCGCAAAGGTTGTTTGTATTCGGCATTTCGACAATGGCGCCGATGTATCTGCAACTGCTGCACCAAATTTCCAAGCATTGCGATGTGTTTGTGTTTGCGCTCAACCCGAGCAGCCAATATTGGGGCGAGGTCATCGACGAGGCACAAATTTTGAAAAGGGGCGATGAGGCGGATTTGTCGCAGGCAGGGCATCCGCTGTTGGCTTCTTTGGGCAAGCAGGGACGCGATTTCTTTGATTTTCTGTCGGAAGTGGAAACTGAGCAGGATATTCAGGTTTATGAAGAGGGAAAAGACGATACCTTGTTGCATTGCCTGCAAAACGATATCCAAAATTTAATCATGCCGTCTGAACGCTTATACCAACAGGAAGAAAGCGAGGCAGGCGCGCAGCAGGCTTGGGTTCAAGTCCACGATGCGGATGGCAATCCGGTGTGTGTCGAGCCGGACAAGCTGTTGAACGATGGCTCGGTCAAAATCGTCGCGGCCCACAGTCCTTTGCGCGAACTGCAGATTTTGAAAGAAGAGCTGTCGCTGGTGTTGCAAAATAATCCCGACTGGCAGCCGCACGATATTGCCGTTTTGACGCCGAACATCGAGCCCTACAGCCCGTTTATCGAAGCTGTTTTTGGACAGGAGCAGGCCGGCAGCCAGGCTTTGCCGTATTCGATTTCGGATGTAAAACTCAGCCGCCGCCAACCCTTGCTGTATGCTTTGGCGCAAACTTTGGATTTGCTGGAAAGCCGGTTTGAAGTGGACAAGGTTTTACCTTTGCTGGAAAGTCGGTTGGTGTTGCAACGCTTCGGGTTGAGCGAGGAAGATGTGCCGCTGCTGCATGAGGCTGTTGCCGGATTGAATGTGCATTGGGGTTTGGACCAAACCATGCGCGAGGGTAAAGACAACCTCTTTACTTGGCAGCAGGCGGTAGAGCGTTTGGCCTTGGGCTGGATGCTGCCCGAAGGCGGCCACGGCATGTGGCAGGGCGTGAGCGCGTGGCATAGCAACGTCAACCAGTTGGATGTGTTCAGCGGTTTTGCCGAATTTATCCGTACTTTGGCCTATATGGCGGCGCAATGGCAAGAGCCTGCCGATGTGGAAGGCTGGGTGCAGCGTTGCCGCGATTTGCTGGAGAAACTGTTTGCTCCGGATACGGACGACCAATACGCCAAGCAGCAGTTTGAGCAGTCTTTGGCGAAATGGCAGGAAGAGGCGCAGTTAGCCGAATTTGACGGATTGTTGCCGTGTAAAACCGTTATCCGCCATATCCGCCGCTTTTTGGACAGCGAAAGCCAAGCCGGATTTTTGAGCGGCGGCATTACTTTTTGCAGTATGGTGCCGATGCGCAGCCTGCCGTTTAAAATGGTTTGCCTGCTGGGTTTGAATGACGGCGATTTTCCGCGCAATACCAAAGCGGCGGTGTTCGACCTGATTGCCAAACATCCGAAAAAAGGCGACCGCGCCCGCCGCGACGACGACCGTTATCTCTTCCTCGAAGCCTTAATCAGCGCGCGCGAAATGCTGTATTTGTCTTATATCGGCCGCGATATACGCAATGATGCCGAGTTTGCACCGTCTTCGTTAATCAGCGAGCTGCTGGATACTATTGCCGCCATGACGGGGAGAAGCGGGCGCGAGTTGGCGGAGAAATGGGTGAAACATCATCCTTTGCAGGCGTTTTCACGCCGTTATTTCCAAAAGGACGCGCTTTCAGACGGCTTCTTCAGTACGCGCCAAGATTACGCCGATGCGCTGAACCAACCGCCAGTAGAAGCGCAGCCGTTTTTCCTTGAGGCTTTAAGTCAGGAAGAGCCGGGCAAAACCATTCAGCAGGGCGAGCTTATCAGTTTTTGGCGCAACCCTGTCAAAGTTTGGCTTAAGAGAAATTTAAGCTGGGATCAGCCGTATTTGGACGGCGCATGGGAATCTGCCGAACCGTTTGAGCCGCAACATGAAGGCCGGATTGCCGATGCCTATTTGGATGCGCGGCGCAAAGGGGAAGATTTTGAAGATACGGCCATTCGGCTGAATGCAGAAAGCCTGATGCCGGTAGGCGAATTAGGCGGCTTGTGGCAGAAGCAGTATCAGATATCTGCGAAAAACGTAGATGCCGAGTTGATACGCAGTGACAAAAGGCCGTCTGAACCTTATGAATTACACTTTGACGACTTGGTTTTACAAGGCACCATCGGCAATCTTTACGAATGCGGACGCATTGTGTTCCAAAAACAAAAAGACAATGCGCCCAACCGCATTGCCCGTTTATTGGAGCATTTGATTTTTTGTGCTGTCGCCCCTCAATCCGTTGCCAACCGACAAACCCATATTGTCAGCCTGGGGCAGACCGAAACCTATGCCGCCATCGGGCAAGAGGCGGCGAGGGCACTTTTGAAAGAATGGTTGGTATATTTCCGGATCGGACAAAATACCCCCTTGCCGTTTTTTGCCAAAACCAGCCTTGCCGCTGTGGAGGAGTACAACAAGAAAGAGGATTGGGATGCTGCCTTGAGGAAAGCCCATGATGTTTTTAACGGCAATAAAATGAGCAAAGGGCAGAAAGAATATACTGAAGTGAAGCTGGTGTTTGGCCATTCGGATGAATCGCCTCTTGATGAGCCGCTATTTGAAAACCTTGTCGTCAATCTGCTTGTTCCGCTTTTGAACAGCGCGGCAGGGAAAAACAATGCAACAGAACAGGAGTAAAGCATGGCTACTTATGAAGAATATTTGGATTTTGATACCGAAGAAGACAAATTGAAACAGCAGCAGCTCTATCAGGCGACCGAGCTGTCGGCGCAAACGGCAGCGGCGGTCAAAAAGATCAGACGTCCGCAAAACTGGCTGCTTGCCGCTGCGCCATATTGTCCCGATTGCCGCGTGTTTGTGCCGTTTATTCAAAAAATGGCGGAGTTGAACCCCAATATCCGCGTCAACTATATTGCCCGCAGTGATTTTGACGACAGCAGCCGTTTCGATAATCCGCGCCAACAGGAAATCGTCCGCACCAACCAAAAAATCCCTGCGCTGTTTTTAATCGGACATGAAGAGGCAGGGCCTGTGTTTAGCGAGTTTCCGCAAGTAGTGTTGAACCAAATTGCGGCAAATGAAACCCGTCGCACGGAATTGCGTGATGCATACCGTGCCGGCGAGTTTAATGCCGATATTGAGGCTCAGGTTGTAGCGGCGTTGGCATGGGCAGAGCAGCGTTGTTGAGCAAATATTGCCGGTGTGTGAAGCCATGTTTTGAACCGCTTTGATATTTTGTAATAAAAAGGCCGTCTGAAAAGATTTCAGACGGCCTTTTTTAATGCTTAACGCTTTATCAAATCTCGATTTTATTCGGCGTAAAGGTTTGCCATTTATTGCAGGCTGGGCAGTGCCAGAAGAAGACTTGGGATTTGAAGTGGCAGTTGCGGCAGCGGTACATGACGCTTTTTTGCAGCTGGCGGCCGATAATGGAACGAATCATATCGGTATCGGCTTTCCACTCCGGATTCATACTGCTGAGTTTCAAACCAAGCAGGCGGTACACGCCGTTGAGGTCGGGTTTTTGGCGGACGAGTTCGACAGCGATTTGCGCCGCTTCAGTTTCGCCTTTGAGCAGCAGGGCTTTCTCGTAGATGACGTTGATCAGGTCAAGATCGGGAAAGGTTTGCATATAGCCGATGAGGCGGTTGAGGCCTTCTTCCTGTTTGCCTTGCGCGGCATAGGCTTCATAGAGTTTCTCGCCGACCATGCTCAAATAGGCGTGGTTTTGCTGCTCGATGGCGGAATACGCTTCCACGGCGGCAGGAAAGTTGCCCTGACGGTATTCGATGTCGCCGAGAATGATGTTGGCGCGCGTACATTTTTTGTTGGCTTCGAGCGCTTTGCCGATGTTGTAGCGGGCGGCGTCGAAGTTGGATTTAAACAGCGCGGCTTGGGCGATTTCGCAATAGAACTGGGCGATTTCAAACTGGTAGGTCTGTTCGTCATGGCTCAAGAGTTGCGCCATTTCGATGGCTTTTTCCCAGTCGCGGTCTTGTTGGTAAATACTCAAAAGGTGTTGGCGGGCTTCGCGTGCCATGTCGCCTTCCTGCAAACCGAGGAAGATTTGTTCGGCACGGTCCACCAAGCCTGCGCTTTGGTAGTTTTGCGCCAATTCAAAAAGCACGCGCGCGCGTTTTTCGTTGATGGTGTCGGGCGAATCGAGCAGGGCGCGGTGCATATTGATGGCTTTGTCGTTTTCGCCGCGTTGGCGGTAGAGCTTGCCTAAAGTCAGGTTCAAATCGTATGACTGCGGCTGTTGGTCGATGACTTCCGCCAATTCGCGCGCGGCGCGGCCGCTGTTGCGGTCAACGAGGGCGTCAAGGCTTTTGTAAAAGCCGGCCGGTATGCTTTTGGCCTGTTTTAGGACGGTCTTCATATCGACGCGTGCGGCAAACCAGCCCATGGCGAAGAAAACGGGGAGGAGGACGATGGGCAGTAAGATGACCCACAATTCGTTGTCCATGGTATTCCTTTATTGATTGGTGGCGTTACGCTTTGGGAGCGGTTTCGGAAGCCGTTGCCGGTGTTTCGGTTTTGACTGGGGTCAGGTCTTTTTCGGAAAGGTGGGCGTATTTTTTCACTTCGGCACGCAGGCGGTTGTTTTCGCTGCGCAGGGTCAGCAGACGGCCGAAGAGGGCAAACATACCGAACACGATGCCGATAATAAAGGCGCCGAAAAGCACGACAATCAGCGGCAGATTGACGTTTTGGCCGGGCAGGTAGAAGAAGGATACGGTGTGGGTATTGGTGATGGCCAGCAGGAGGAAAACAAGAAGAATCAGGATTTTGATGATGGTATAGATGAGTTTCATGGGTTGCTCCGGGTGGGCCGCGGTTGGGGCAGGCCGTCTGAAAAATGGTATCAGTTTAAACGATTTGCCGGATTTCGGATAGGACGGCATGTTTCAGACGGCATGGGAAGGGTATCTTTAATGCTGACGGGTACTTGTCAAACCCATATTGAAAGGCGTATTGTTCAGTCTTTAGTTATTATCTTACAAATCAGAATAAGAAAGGCAATCATCATGAGCAGACCAGTCCCAGCCGTATTCGGCAGCGTTTTCCACGCTGAAATGCCCGTTATCGCTTATCGTGAAGGTAAATGGCAACCGGTAGAATGGCAATCTTCCAAAGACCTGACACTTGCCCCCGGCGCACATGCGCTGCATTACGGCAGCGAATGTTTTGAAGGTTTGAAGGCATTTCGTCAGGCAAACGGCAAAATCGTGATGTTCCGCCCGACCGCCAACATCGCGCGTATGCAGCAAAGCGCAGATATTCTGCACCTGCCGCGTCCTGAAACGGAAGCTTATTTGAATGCTTTGATCGAATTGGTCAAACGCTCCGCCGAGGAAATCCCTGACGCACCTGCCGCTTTGTACCTGCGTCCGACTTTGATCGGTACCGACCCTGTGATCGGTAAAGCCGGTTCTCCTTCCGAAACAGCCTTGCTGTACATTTTGGCTTCTCCTGTCGGCGACTATTTCAAAGCCGGTTCGCCCGTTAAAATCTTGGTGGAAACCGAACACATCCGTTGCGCCCCGCACATGGGCCGCGTGAAATGCGGCGGCAACTACGCTTCCGCCATGCCTTGGGTATTGAAAGCCAAAGCAGAGCACGGTGCAAACCAAGTATTGTTCTGCCCGAATGGCGACGTTCAGGAAACCGGCGCGTCTAACTTTATCCTGATTAACGGCGATGAAATCATTACCAAACCGTTGACCGACGAATTCTTGCACGGCGTTACCCGCGATTCCGTACTGACTGTTGCTAAAGATTTGGGCTACACCGTTACCGAGCGCAACTTTACTGTCGATGAGCTGAAAACTGCGATTGAGAATGGTGCGGAAGCGATTCTGACCGGTACGGCTGCGGTTATTTCTCCGGTAACTTCTTTCGTGATTGACGGCAAAGAAATCGAAGTGAAGAGCCAAGAGCGCGGTTATGCAATCCGTAAGGCAATTACGGACATTCAATACGGTTTGACAGAAGACAAACACGGCTGGTTGGTCGAAGTTTGTTAAGTAGAACGCAGTGAATATAAAAGGCCGTCTGAAATATTTTTTCAGACGGCCTTTTTTTATTGGTTTTTTGATGGGGAAATCGATAATAAAATGCTAAATTTTTTAAACAAACGGTAGTATTTTTAGATAATCGGTATATAATGCACAGTCATGTTGTAAAAATACACATTGGAAATATCGAATTTTATTGATTTTTAGAAGAAGTTAAAAACAGTTATAGATATTTATTCTGTATATTTTGTAAATTTAGTTAAATAGGGAATGCTAAAAACATATCGTGTTAGAATTTCCCTCCTTTTTGGTTTCGCGGGATTCACTCTGTCAAGCCAAAAAGGAAAACGATGCAAGATAAAACCATTTTTATTTTGCTATAAAAATCAAAAATAACTTAACTTTGGATGAACTAATCAATTAAAAAGGGACTCTGATACATTTCCGTCAAAAATAACCGGACACATGGTACGCGGACAGATTGCCTATATAAAGTCATCCAAGGGTTCTGTCTGACACCATGGCCGTTTCCAATCAGAAAACCGGCAGAAGGGGAAACGCTGCCGAGTTTCTTAAAGCGGCCAACTTCAGTTTGGCCTTTATACAGGCAATTGTTGTTACGACAGAATCCGTCTTACCTCTTTAATCAATCGGCTTTTTTGTCGCACGCTTGTGCGGTAGGAAAGGCGATATTCGATACAAGGAAATACGCTGATTATGTCACATAAACTTGCTCCTCTTGGCCGTACCCACATTCGTCACGGCTCATCCACACCTGAAGCAAATTCCAAATCATCTTCTCCTCTAAAAGAATGGATACACACCCACAATTGGGGGGATATGCCGTCGGTTTCTCCTGAGCTTAAGCAATTAAGCGGTAAAAATACGGTAACGAGAGAAGTAGTGCATGTGGCGGAGGCAGCAAGATTCGACAGTTCTTCATCATCTTCAGACGGCCTTGTGACAAAAATGCATGTTGCACGGGCCAGCGTTGCTTCTGTAAGCAGCGTTTCCAGTAAACATACCATTGCGCCTAAAGTGGCGAGCAAACACGTTGTTTCAAAAGAACCGGTTAATCAATCGATGGAAAAAGTCCTGGCTGAAAGGCAAAAAGTTTACGAAGAAGCCAAAGCAAAAAAAATAGCCGAGGCTGCCGCGGCCAAAGCAAAGGCTGTCGAGCGCGCAAAAGAAGCGCATAAAGCGGCAGTCGAAAAAGCGGTTGCAGAGCGTAAAGCCAAACTCGAAGCCGCACGCAAAGAAAAAGAGGCGGAAGACAGAGTTGCCGAAGAAAAAGAAACCGTTGAGATTGTCCATAAAAAGAATCTGAAGGATTCAGACGGCCATGACAAAATAGCGGGCGTTTCTTCCGGTAAAAAAGCAATCAATAGCCACGACGGCCACCTCAGTTCAGGCAAAGCAAACAAAATTGACGACCATACCGAAGGCAGGGCAGGACTATCCGGAAAATACCGCGTGTATGAATCTAAAGAGTATGGTAATTACGTTCGTGTGAATGATTTTGGTGCCGATGCGCAGGGTAAAAAAGACAGCCTTCAGGCATTTAAAGCGGCTTTAGAGGCGGCGCACAAAGAAAAAGCCATGGTCTTCTTGGATGGTACTTACTATATTTCCAATCAGATTGTGATGGATAAAACCGTCTCCGGCGCGCGCGGCTTGTTTGGTTCTGGCATGGGCAAAACCAAAGTAACGTTTGATAAAGCACAAACAGGCGAATTCAATCCGGACACCAACCATGACGATATCCGCGAATTTGCCGGTATCTTGATCGATGGGCAAAACAATAAAACCATTGCCGATTTGTCGGTTCAATATACCAACCCTGATTTTTACCGCAAAGGCTTAAGCTATTTTGGCAAGGTAAACGGCATTTTGGTCAACGATGCGGACAATACTTTAATCAGCAAAGTTGAGGTTTCCGGTGCCAATCGTGCTGGTGTGATGTTTACCTCGACCGCTTCTTTGGAAACGGAAAAAGGCCATAAGCTGACCTTTAAAGAACGCGTGCAAAGCGGCGAAATTAATGAAACATACGAAGCGCTGCCTTTGGGTGAAAACAACCGTATTGTCGATTCGTATCTGCACCACAACCGCGTTGCCGGTGCGCTGATCGGTTTCCAACAAAACTTTATCGGCGAGGGCAACCGTTTGGATTGGAACGGCCACGAAGCGGATGGCGGGACAGGGTACGGTATAGCCGTGGCTGCCGGCAGCTACAATTACGGCATCACATACCGTAAAAACACGACCGACCATAACTACCGCAAGGGTTTGGATGTGCATGATGGTACAGGCATTGTCATTGAAAACAATGTGTTAACGGGTGACCGACTGTATGGTATTGTTGCCTACAACCGCCAGTTTTCTATGGATAAAGTCAAAATTACCGGCAATACCATTATTCAAGATCCGAGCTTCCGTTTGAATGTTGATGATGACTTGGGCAAGTACTACCACATGTATTCAGGTATTCAGGTGCAAACCAATACCCAATACAGAGATTTGCACTCAGCTGACAAAGGCTATTTTGATATCAGCGATAATGTCATTAAAAATCTGACGGTTTATCAAAATAATATTCAGACCTACGCGATTGAGTTCCGTAACCATGAAAGCAAAATGGATTACACGCTCAATATGGCAAACAACAAGATCAGCGGCGAATCCACTAAATATCTGATTGCCGTCATCAACGATACCTACGACCGCGTTTTATCTAAAAACGGCATGGGTAGCGGTACCATTACCATCAGCGGCAATGATGCCGATATCGGCAAGATTATGAAAGGCGCAGTACCGGTTTATGTGGAAGAACACCATGGCAATGTCGCTATGCATGGTGCGGTAACGATTCACAACAACAAAATTTCCGTGCGTGAAGAATCTGCCGGCTACGTCGAATTTGCTTATTTAAAGAGCAATGCCAAAGAGTACAACATCACCAATAACACATTGAAACTTGGCGGTGATTTGAATGATGCTTTGATAGACGTACACAGTACCAACCCTAAGGGTAAGGCATCTTTAAATGTGGCCAACAACAAAATCCTGACGGACATTAAAGGCAAGTTGTATGATTCATGGCTGCGCTTTGAGAATGACATCAACACGTATTCTGAAGGCAATAGCCATAACGGCGCGGCACTGAAAAAAGTGAATACGACCGGCAGTAAAGTGGCATTGAGCGATATTTTGTCAGAAGCCAACCATATTGTTGAAACGACTAAAGAGACTGTGTATCACCATACTCAGAACGTGTATACATCAGGAGTGGAAGAACATCATACAACGACAGGGATTTTGTAAGTTGTTGAAGCCGTAATTTTTATGTTTTAAACATTGATAAATAAAAAAAGGCCGTCTAAAAATTTTCAGACGGCCTTTTCATCTAACTCACATTATTTAGCCAGTTCGGCACGCAGTTTGTGGGTTACGTTCATCATCACTTGGAGTTGTTCCAGAGTTTCTTTCCAGCCACGGGTTTTCAGGCCACAGTCCGGGTTCACCCACAGACGTTCAACCGGTACAACCTCGATGGCTTTGCGCAATAGGTGCTCAACTTCAGCTTCAGTCGGTACACGTGGGCTGTGGATGTCGTAAACGCCCGGGCCGATGTCGTTCGGGTATTTGAATTCGCCGAACGCGGTCAAGAGTTCCATGTCGGAACGTGAAGTTTCGATGGTGATCACGTCAGCATCCATAGCGGCGATGGCCGGCAGGATGTCGTTGAACTCGGAGTAGCACATATGGGTGTGGATTTGAGTGCTGTCTTCGCAACCGGTAGAGGACAAGCGGAAAGATTCGCCGGCCCAGTTCAGGTAAGCATCCCAATCGGCACGTTTCAAAGGCAGACCTTCGCGGATGGCAGGTTCGTCAATTTGGATGACTTTGATGCCGGCTTTTTCCAGATCCAATACTTCGTCGTTCAGAGCCAGTGCGATTTGTTTGCACACGGTAGAGCGAGGAATATCGTTGCGGACGAAAGACCATTGCAGAATGGTTACAGGGCCGGTCAACATACCTTTCATCGGGCGTTTGGTCAGGCTTTGTGCGTAAGTAGACCAAGCCACGGTCATGGCTTCAGGACGGCTTACGTCACCGAAGATGATAGGTGGTTTAACGCAGCGTGAGCCGTAGCTTTGTACCCAGCCGTATTGAGTGAATGCAAAACCGCTCAACAATTCGCCGAAGTATTCGACCATGTCGTTACGCTCGGCTTCGCCGTGTACCAGTACGTCCAAGTCCAGTTTTTCTTGCTCTTCAACTACCAAGGCGATTTCTTTTTTCATCGCGGCTTCGTAATCGGCGGCAGACAGTTCGCCTTTTTTGAAGGCTGCGCGTGCTTGGCGGATTTCGGTAGTTTGTGGGAAAGAACCGATATTGGTCGTCGGCAGCAGAGGCAGGTTCAACCATGCTTGTTGCGCTTTGATACGGTCGGCAAATGGAGATTTGCGTTGGTCTGCGTTGGCAGGCAAATCGGCCAGGCGTTTGGCAACGTCTGCACGGTGGATTTCGCTGCTGTTGGCACGGGAGTCGGCGGCAGCTTGGCTGGCGGCCAGTTCTTCGGCAACAGAATCACGGCCTTCGTTCAATGCGGCTTTCAGAACGCGCAATTCTTGGGTTTTTTGCAGGGTGAATGCCAACCAAGAGTACAGGTCAGGTTTGTTGGCTTTCAGTTTTTCTTCAACTGACAAGTCAAATGGAGTGTGCAGCAGAGAGCAAGAGCTGGAAATCCACAAACGGTCGCCCAGTTTGGCTTGCAGAGGCTCGACAGTTTCCAAAACTTTGTTCAGGTTGGCGCGCCAAATATTGCGGCCGTCGATAACGCCGGCAGACAGAACTTTGTCGTAGTCGGCAAATGCGTCCAGTTGCTCAGGAGCGCGTACCAAGTCGATGTGCAGGCCGTCAACAGGCAGGGATTTCAACAACGCGGCGTGTTCGGCAACAGAACCGAAGTAAGTACTCAACAGGATTTTGGCGTTTACTTTGCTCAAAGTGGCGTAAACGTCTTTGTAGGCTTCTACCCATTCTTTTGGCAGGTCGACAGCCAAAGCAGGCTCGTCGATTTGAATCCATTCGGCACCGGCTTCAACCAAAGCGTTCAGGATTTCAACGTAAACAGGCAACAGTTTAGGCAACAGGCTCAGACGGTCGAATTCGACAGCGCCTTTTTCTTTACCTACCCACAGGAAAGTCAATGGGCCGACGATGGTCGGTTTGGATTTCAGGCCCAAAGCTTGGGCTTCTTGCAGTTGTTGAACGTAGTGTTTAGCGTTGGCTTTGAATTCGGTATCGGCGTGGAATTCAGGCACCAAGTAGTGGTAGTTGGTGTCGAACCATTTGGTCATTTCGATAGCGAATTGGTCTTTATTACCACGGGCCAGTTGGAAGAATTGTTCCAAAGACAGGTTTTGGCTGTCGAAGCCGAAGCGGGCAGGGATGGCACCGGTGGCAACTTGCAGGTCGAGGATGTGGTCGTAGAAAGTGAAATCGCCTACGGCAACGTAATCAGCGTTGGCAGCGGCTTGGTGTTTCCAGTTTTTCTCGCGCAAGTCTTTAGCAACAGCCAGCAATTCTTGCTCGCTGATTTCTTTGCGCCAGTATTTTTCTTGTGCGAATTTCAATTCGCGGAAGGCACCGACGCGCGGGAAGCCTGAAAAATGCAATGTTGTCATGTTAACTCTCCTGGTTGGAATTTTGAATCAGGCCGGTATGGCCTGAATGTTCGATATTGTAAATCAGAATGGGGAGGCCGTCTGTTTTATTAACGCGGACGCACGCCCAAAATATGGCAGATGGCGTAAGTCAGTTCGCTGCGGTTGAGGGTGTAGAAGTGGAAGTCTTTGACACCTTCGCGCGAGAGGACTTTGACCATGTCGATGGCGATGCTGGCGGCAACAAGGTTGCGCGTGCCTTGGTCGTCATCCAAACCTTCGTACATTTTAGACAGCCAGCTTGGGATTTTGACGTTGGTCACTTGAGCCATTTTGGTCAATTGTTTGAAATTGGTTACGGGCAGGATGCCGGGAACAATTTCAACGTCAATGCCCATCATCACGCAACGGTCGCGGAAGCGCAGATAGCTTTCCACGTCGAAGAAGAATTGGGTAATAACGTTGTTTGCACCCGCATCGATTTTGCGTTTCAGATTAATCAAGTCGGCTTGTGCGGATTTGGCTTCCGGGTGCACCTCTGGATAGGCCGCTACGGAAATATCAAAGTCGGCAACGGAGCGCAACAGTTTGACCAAATCTTCGGCATAGAAAGGTTTTTTCTCATAGCCGGGCGGCTCGTCGCCACGCAGGGCGACAATGCGGCGGATACCGCTGTCCCAATAATCTTTGGCGATTTGGCGCAACTCGTCAGGGCTGGCGTCGATACCGGTCAGGTGGGGGGCGGCGTCAAGGCCGGTTTCTTGTTTGATGCGTTTAACGATACTGTGTGTGCGGTCGCGTTCGCCGGAGTTTGCGCCGTAGGTTACGGAAACGAATTTCGGATGCAAGGTTTGCAGGCGATGGATGGAATCCCACAGCATGGTTTCCATTTGTTCGTTTTTCGGTGGGAAAAATTCGAACGAAACGTTGATGTCGCCTTTCAAATCAGAAAGGCTGTTGTTTAAAGCGGCGATTTCTCGAGCGTGATTCATGGTTATGCACCTTCTGCATATCTTTTATTTGTTGTCAGACTGCATAATAAATTTGAGGTTGGTATGAGTCAATTTCGAAATTTTCCGAAATTGTATGAATAGATTTAATAAAGACCTCAGGCCGTCTGAAAAACAGCCTGAGGTCTTGTTTGATGAAAAGGGAAAAGGTTATTCCGCTTCATCTATCCAGGCTTGTTGCACGGCTTCGAGAATGCGTTCGCCGCAACGCGCCGGATCATCGTCAAATTCAGGCAGTGCCATAATCAAATCACGCAGTTGGGTAAAACGCACGGTTTTCGGGTCGATGCTGTCGCCGTGTAAATCGTAGAGTTCTTCGGCGATGCGTTGAGTATCTGTCCATTTCATGATGTGTTCCTTTATTGGGTTTCGACTATTGCCAATTATTTTAATCAAGAAGAAGTCGGACTGCCAGATTGTTTTACGGAAGAAGGGCAGATAAATGATGACGCTATTTTTTAACAAAATAGCATAGTTGCGTTAAAATACGGCAAGACACTTAAAATTCACGGCATATTCCCTTTGAATCTACCGTTTTATACTTTCTATTCCGTTTTGAATGATTTGGTTTCCATGCAAAATTTACATTTCGCTATGCAACCAAATTTTTTGGAACGGCTCTTAAGACAATCCATCGCTTAAAAATAAAAGGAAAAAAGATGAATAACGCACTCAACGCCAAGCTGTCCAAACTGATTTACGCGCTTGCTTCCGATGATCCGGAATATCTGTCCAAAGCAGGTGCATTTGACCGTTTGCTGTTGTTGGTTCGCGAATTTTATCGGATGCTGGACGAAACAGAAGGTTTGAAACAGCTGGTGTTCCGTCTGTATTACGGCAAACATTATGGCTTGATTAAACTGGATGCTGCTTCACCCAATGACGATGCAGGCGCATTGAGGTTGAAACGTTGGATGGTTTATTCGCGCATCGCCGAGCGTATCGAAAATTGCAGCAAGCATTTGTCGGTCGTGCTTGAAGATGCAGTGTTGGAAAATGGCGCGGACAAATCGCGTTATATAGATGAAGCCAATGCCATTATCGAGCGTTTCGGTTTGGTAAGGGATGAGGCAGCACTTTCGGCGATTGAGGCAGAGGAAGCTTTGAAGGCTGAGGCTGAACTGCCGACAGTCAACAAATCTCAGAACGCTGCTCCCCGTTATAATGGCAATCTGCATCAAATCAGAATGCAAGAGAAAATTGAAAATTACTCCGCTACACAGAAAGTGGCTTCCATGCAAATTTCGCGTATGCGTTTTATTTTTCCCCATATCAAATAGGTTGCCGCATAAGCAACAGGCCGTCTGAAAACCATGAATTTGTGGTTTCAGACGGCCTTTTTCATTAATCCTTGTTTTAATGGTCTTCACGCGCGTGGTTGATCGTATATTTGGGAATTTCTACGACCAAATCTTCATCGGCAACAACTGCCTGACAGCTCAAGCGTGAATCGGCTTCCAAGCCCCATGCCTGGTCGAGCAGGTCTTCTTCCAGTTCGCTCGGTTCTTCCAAGCTGTCAAAACCTTTGCGGATGATGACGTGACAGGTTGTGCAGGCACAGGATTTTTCACAGGCGTGATCGACTTCGATGTCGTGGTCGAGCAGTACGTCAAGGACGGTTTGACCTTCCGGTGCGTCTTCGATAACCGCGCCTTCGGGGCATAATGTCGCGTGTGGGAGTACGGTAATTTTTGGCATTTTTATTGTCTCAGTTGTTTAAGAGTGGTTGTGGTTCAAAGTGGTTTCAGACGGCCTTGGGTATTCAATATTCAGACCGTCTGAAAAATGGGTTTATAACATGATGCCTTTACTTTTTAAATTTTCCAGGCATTCGTCCAAGTAGGCATCATCATGTTCGGCATAAATCGGCGAAGTAGCTGTTTCAGCCGCGTGCGAATGGTATGGGGCAATGGCTTTGCCGCGATATAGCGGGTCTTTCCATAAGGCATCGGGTTTGTAACCGCGCTTTTCCATCTCTTCCATAATCAACGCGTGATACAGATAGAGTTTGTAGGGTGAATGGGTAAAAACGTAATTAACCGTCGCATGCGGCCTACCCCAACCTGCTCCGCGTAAAGCGGCGCATTCGCGGTGTTGCCCCAAAAGCTGGGCGCGGGGGAGTAGGGGGATAAGGGTTTGGTGCCAGAGTCGCATAGAAGTAATCAGGTCGTTTGGGATATTAGATTTTCAGACGGCCTTTTGATTCAAGGCCGTCTGAAACCATTTGCCGTCAAATATTATCAACGCTTTGACCTGTCAGTGCACGTTGGATATTGCGGTTCATGCGCTTGGCGGCGAAGTTGTCGGTGCTGTGGCTGAGTTTGGCGACGGCGGCGCGGATGTCTTCGGCTTTACCGTCTTTCAGACGGCCTTGCAAAGCAGCGATGTCTTGCTGAATTTGTTGCAATTCTTCGGTATCCAGCAAATCGCTATCCAACTCAAGGGCAGCGTTGACGGCATCGGTCAGGCTTTCGGCTTCGACTACGGCTTCGGCACGTGCGCGTGTGGCCATGTCTTCGGCGGCGTTGTTCATGCTGTCTTTGAGCATTTGGGTGATGGTGCTGTCGTCTAAACCGTAGGAAGGCTTGACTTCGATTTGCGCCTGTACGCCGGTGCTTTGTTCTTGTGCGGAAACAGACAGCAAACCGTCGGCGTCAACTTGGAAGGTAACGCGGATACGCGCTGCGCCTGCTGCCATCGGCGGAATGCCGCGCAGGGTAAATTTGGCCAGGCTGCGGCAGTCGGAAACGAGTTCACGCTCGCCTTGTACGACGTGTATCGTCATGGCAGTCTGACCGTCTTTGAATGTGGTGAAGTCCTGCGCGCGCGCGGTAGGAATGGTGGAATTGCGCGGGATGATTTTTTCGGCAAGGCCGCCGTAGGTCTCCAGGCCGAGTGATAAAGGTGTCACGTCCAGCAGCAGCCATTCGCCGTCGTTTTTGTTGCCGGCAAGGACGTTTGCCTGTATGGCGGCGCCGAGTGCAACCACTTCGTCTGGGTTGAGGTTGTTCAACGGAGTTTGTCCAAAGAAGGTGGCGACCGCTTGTTGAACATGCAACATGCGGGTCGAACCGCCGACCATAATCACGCCTTTAATGTCGGCTTTGGTCACGCCTGCGTCTTTCAGTGCTTGTTTGACCGGCTCTATGGTTTTTTGCACCAGATTTTGGGTCAGATTGTGAAACTCTTGGCGGGTAATAACAGTATGGACTTTATGGCCGTCTGAAAGTGTGGTTTCGATGACGGCTTCGGTTTGAGTGGTCAGTTTTTCTTTGGCAGTACGGACAAGGGAAAGCAGAAGCTGGCTGTCTTGTTCGTTGAGTTTGGAAAGGTCGTTTTGTTCGAGTAGGTGGCAGAACAAACGATGGTCGAAGTCGTCGCCGCCCAATGCGCTGTTGCCACCGGTAGCTTTGACTTCAAACAGGCCTTTAGTCAGTTGTAATACGGATACGTCGAACGTACCGCCGCCCAAGTCGTAAACGACAAACGTGCCTTCTGAGGCGTTGTCCAGCCCGTAGGCGATTGCGGCGGCGGTCGGCTCGTTGAGGAGGCGCAAGACATTCAAGCCTGCCAAACGCGCGGCATCTTTGGTGGCTTGACGTTGAGCATCGTCGAAATAGGCAGGAACGGTAATGACGGCGCCAACCAAATCGCCGCCCAATGTTTCTTCGGCGCGCAATTTGAGGGCTTTGAGGATTTCTGCCGATACTTCGATAGGCGTTTTCGCACCTTGACGGGTGTTTAATTCGACCACGCGCTCATTGGGGGTAAATTGATAGGGCAGGTATTGCGCGTCTTGTGTAAGGTCGGTAAGGGTGCGGCCGATCAGGCGTTTGGCGGAGCTGACCGTATTCAGAGGATCAGTTTTTTGTGCGGAAAGGGCGTTTTTGCCGACTTCGACTCCGCCATCCAAATAGCGGACAACCGAAGGCAGGGTGGTGCGGCCGTCTGAATCGGGCAGACAGACTGCGCTGCCGCTGCGTACGGTGGCCACCAAGCTGTTGGTTGTGCCTAAATCAATGCCTACGGCGAGGCGGTGTTGATGGGGGGCGGCGGACATGCCGGGTTCGGAAATCTGCAAAAGAGCCATGATTGTGTGCCTTCTGATGCTGTATTTATTAGGATGGAGCAGATTTTAGCAGATTTTTGGCAGATAGTTGAGTGGTTTGCTAGGAAATAACCCTAAGGCCTAATGTTGTTTTTTAATTGAAAAGAAAGTGGATTTTGAATCCGGACTTGTATTTTTTAAGAAATGCGGATAAAATTCAGCCTCTTTGCCTTGCCTTTTACTTCGCATGGTGAAAGGCTGTTTTTAATCATCCATAAGGAGATAACATGCGTCATTACGAGATCGTGTTTATCGTTCATCCTGATCAAAGCGAGCAAGTGCCTGCTATGGTTGAGCGTTACAAAACCATGATTACTGAAGCCAACGGTAAAATCCACCGTTTGGAAGACTGGGGCCGTCGTCAATTGGCTTACCCAATCAACAAAATCCACAAAGCACACTATGTTTTGATGAATATCGAAACTACTCCTGAAGTGGTTGAAGAGTTGGAAACTGCTTTCCGCTTCAATGATGCCGTACTGCGTCACCTGACCATCAAAACAAAACACGCTGTAACTGAAGCTTCCCCAATGCTGGGCGGCGAAAAAGCAAAAAACTTGCTGAACGGTGCGGCTGAAGAAGTTGCAGCAGCCGAATAAGATTGAACAATCTGATTAAGCTTACCGCCCGTATCTTACAGGTTCAGCCTTTGAGATATACGCCGGCAGGAATTCCTGTTTTAGATATTGTGTTGCAACATGAATCTTGGCAGGAAGAAAACGGACAGAAATGTCTGGTCAAATTTGAAATTCCCGCGCGGATTTTAGGTAAGCAGGCTGAGGAATGGCAGTATCGGCAAGATGCCGTCATCGAGTCGGAAGGTTTTTTGGCGCAACGCAGCCAACGCTTCCCCAAACCGGTACTACGCATACAGAACATTAAAGAATATAAAGGTTAAACGACAATGGCTCGTCAATCATTCAAACGTAGAAAATTCTGCCGCTTTACGGCTGAAAAAATCCAAGAAGTTGATTACAAACAAGTTGATTTGTTGAAAGACTTCATCTCTGAAAACGGCAAAATCATCCCTGCCCGCATTACTGGTACTAAAGCACACTACCAACGTCAGTTGGCTACTGCTGTGAAACGTGCCCGTTTCCTGGCTCTGTTGCCTTACACCGATCAACACAAATAATTTTGGAGTTTAAATCATGCAAATTATTCTGTTAGAAAAAATCGGCGGTCTGGGTAACTTGGGTGATATCGTTACCGTTAAAAACGGTTACGCACGCAACTTCCTGATCCCTGCCGGTAAAGCAAAACGTGCAACCGAAGCCAACATGAAAGAATTCGAAGCACGTCGCGCTGAATTGGAAGCCAAACAAGCTGAAATCTTGGCGGATGCTAAAGCCCGTCAAGAAAAACTGGAAGGCCAAACCATTACTGTTGCTCAAAAAGCCGGTGTTGATGGTCGTCTGTTCGGTTCTGTTACCAATGCTGACATCGCTGAAGCGATTGTTGCGACCGGTATCCAAGCTGCTAAAGCAAACGTACGCCTGCCTAACGGTCCTTTGAAAGCTGTTGGCGAATACGAAGTTGAAGTGGCTCTGCACACTGACGCTGTTGCTAAAATTACCGTTGCTGTTGTTGCAGCCGCTGAGTAATTGATTCATTCAAGGCCGTCTGAAAATCAAGGGTTTCCTTGAATTTCAGACGGCCTTGTTTATCTGCTTGAGCTGAAGTAAGTAAATATCGATTTGTCTATATTTTTTAAGTCTATCTGGAAATATAGCAGAAGGGATGATGTATTGGCCGAATATTCATTCGTGTTCGGGTTTGTCGTATTATTTAGTAAAGAGATTATTTATGAATAAAATCAAAATCTTTGGGATAGGTCTGACTGCTTTGGCTTTAGCTTCATGCGGCACTCCGCAAAAGCCTGCTGTTGATACGGCAAAACCTGTCGAGCCTGTTTCCTCTGCAAAACGCCCTGTATTTGATGCAGCGGCTGAATCTGTTGCCAGCAGCGGTTTTAATGAAAACGTCAATGTTCAGCAGTTTATCCAATATGAAGTGAAAAACCGCCGTTTCAGTGCAGAAGAATTGCGTAACTTCTTCAATGGCGTGGTGTATAAAGGCAATATTATTACCATTATGTACCGCCCAAGCACTTCGCGTCCTTGGTATGAATTCCGTACCGGTAACTCCGGTGCAGCCAAATTTAACGGCGGCAGACAATTCTATGCGGCAAACCGTGCCGTAATTGATGATGTGGCACGCAAATACGGCGTACCTGCCGAATTGATTGTGGCGATTCTCGGTATCGAAACCAATTATGGCAAAAATACGGGCAGCTTCCGCGTTGCCGATGCTTTGAGTACATTGGCCTTTGATTATCCACGCCGTGCCGAATTTTTCCAAAACGAATTGAGCGAACTTTTGCTGATGGCAAAAGAAGAAAAAGAAAATATCTTTGACTTTAAAGGCAGCTATGCCGGCGCGATGGGTATGCCGCAATTTATGCCTTCCAGCTACCGTAAATGGGCGGTGGACTATGATGGTGACGGGCATCGCGATATTTGGAATAATGTCGGCGATGTGGCGGCTTCTGTCGCCAATTATATGAAACAGCATGGCTGGCAGACTGGCGGTAAGATGGTTGTGCCGGTCAGTCTGACGATTACGCCGCACTTGCAGGCGATTATCGATGAGAAAACTGCTTTGACACGCACTGTCGCAGATTTCAAAGCCTTGGGTGTCGTGCCTCAAGCTGCTGTTGCCGATAATGAAAAAGCTGTGTTGTATGCTTTGGAAACCAGCCCTGGCGTATTTGAATACTATTTGGGCCTGAATAACTTCTACACTGTATGGCAATACAACCACAGCCGTATGTATGTAACAGCGGTACGCGATATTGCGAATGCAATCAATAACAATGGCCTGTAAGCCATAAGAAAACCACCCTTCGGGGTGGTTTTTAGATATTGAGGATTTGTAAGGGGGTTAAGCCATCAATCTGATTTTCATGGCGTAACGTTTTTTACTGTGCCCTGAAACAAATTGTCCGCCTCGGGCAGGGGATAAAAACGCATTGCCTTCTGCGGTTGGCTCTGCACAAGTATATTGGCCGTTTCGATCGCTCCAGAGTGCGTACACAGGCAGATTGTGGGTACGGATATCCAGTTTTAAGCCGTCAAATGCAACGTGTGCATCCTGGTCGGAAGAAACAAATTCGGTATGGGAGATATAGTCGGCATCGTATGGCGCGCCGTTGAAATCAAATTGTGTACCTGCGGCGGTAAAGTAGGGGTGGAATCCTGGAGAAGTGCGGACGGGTGATTCGCCGTAATTGCAGACGGTTAGGATGGCGATGGCTTCATTTTCGTTAGGCAGGCTGTAATCGAGCAACCATTCGACGTGTTCGTAGCCTTTTTCTGTGCTGATTAATTTCAAGCCGATATCTGATTCATTTTGATGGCGGATTTCCCAGTCTGATGTTCTGCCGAAACCATGTTGGGCCAGATAATTTTTGCTGTCAGGTCCGAATTGGGGTAAGCAGACGTGCATACCGCCGCGTAATTTTGTGTCATCGCCGACTTGAACGCTGGTTTTCGGAAATAAGACTTCCCGTCCTTTTAGAATCAGGGAATCAATATATCCGCCCATTGTATTGACTTGCATAGTGGCTGATTGGTTGCGTAGTATGATTTCAGGCATAATGATTTGAGTTTCAAATTGTTTATCATTTGTGTAGTATTCTAACATTGATGACATGCTGTCGCCGTCGGCTTGATAGAAAATCCTTAATAAAAATCAAAAAAATGCTAGAATATATGCCATTTTCTGAGGCCGTCTGAAAAGCAGCAGATCATTCTTTTCAGATGGCCTTCCGATTTATTTCCCGTAGAGAAACAACATGGCTTATCAAGTTCTTGCACGAAAATGGCGCCCGAAAACCTTTGCCGATTTGGTCGGACAGGAACATGTCGTCAAAGCCCTGCGCAACGCGCTGGACGAAGGCCGTCTGCACCATGCCTATCTGCTGACAGGGACACGCGGTGTGGGTAAGACCACGATTGCCAGGATTTTGGCCAAGAGCTTGAACTGCGAAAATGCCGTGCATGGCGAACCATGCGGTCAGTGTGACAGCTGTACGCAAATCGACAGCGGCCGTTATGTGGATCTATTGGAAATCGACGCGGCATCGAATACCGGTATCGACAATATCCGCGAAGTGTTGGAAAACGCGCAATACGCGCCGACTGCGGGTAAATACAAAGTCTATATCATCGACGAAGTGCATATGCTTTCCAAAAGCGCGTTCAATGCCATGCTGAAAACTTTGGAAGAGCCGCCTGAACACGTTAAATTCATTTTGGCGACCACCGATCCGCATAAAGTCCCCATTACCGTATTGAGCCGCTGTTTGCAGTTTGTTTTGCGTAACATGACAACCCAGCAGGTTGCCGAGCATTTGGCACATGTCTTGGACCGTGAAAACGTTCCTTATCAGCCGCAGGCTTTGCAGCTTTTAGGACGTGCCGCCGCCGGTTCGATGCGCGATGCGCTGAGCCTTTTGGATCAGGCGATTGCTATGGGTTCGGGTAAAGTGGCCGAACAAGATGTCCGCCAGATGATCGGAGCGGTCGATAAACAATACTTGTTTGAATTGCTTGAAGGAATCATCAATCAAAACGGCGAGGCCTTGCTGGAAAAGGCTCAGGAAATGTCCGCAAGAGCGATTGGTTTTGACAGCGCATTGGCAGAATTGGCCATGCTGTTGCAACGTTTGGCTTTGATTCAAACCATTCCTTCCGCCTTGGCAAATGACGACCCTGAGCGTGAAACTTTGCTGCGATTAAGTCAGGCTTTGAGTGGCGAGCAGATTCAGCTTTATTATCAATGTGCTATTCATGGCAAACAGGATTTACCGCTGGCTCCGGACGAGTATGCCGGTTTTGTCATGACGCTTTTGCGCATGCTCGCATTTGCGCCGTTGGCCGCTTCCGGTTGCGATACACAAAGTCAGATTGAACATACGGATTTGCATTCCGACCATCAGAAAGCTGAGGCCGAAAAAAAGCCTTTTCAGCTGCCGAAATCTGAGCCGATAGCAGCAACGGCGGTTGAGAAAGAGGCTGCTTCTGCCAAACAGGATGCCGTTGAAAGGCCGTCTGAAGAAACCGTTCAGCCTGTTCTGCAACAACAGGCGGATGTACCGCCTTGGGAGGAAATGCCGAGCCAAGTATCGGCTGAGCCGCCTAAAACACAAACGGTGCAGATGCAAGAAGCGGAGGCGCCATTGCCTGTTGCAAAAGTTCAGACGGCCCCTGAGCCGGAAGAATATCCGCACATGGATGAGGAAATTCCACCTCCGTATTTTGATGAAGCATATGCATTTGAAGATTCACATCGTGCTGATGTGATGGAAGTACCGCAGCCGGCTGTGTCTGCTGAGCCTGAAGAAGAGGAGGGAGATGAAGAAGAGCTTCAGTTCGCTCCTTTGCCTGAGTTTAAAACTGAGAATTGGCACAGCATTATCGAACGTTTCGCCCGTAAATTAGGTGCGGCGCAGATGTTGGCACAAAATGCGGCATGGACGAGTTATGATGCGGAAGCAGGATTAATCATGCTGTCGTTGACGGATGAGGCCAAAGCCACTGCCAATAAAGAGCGCTTGGATAAAATCTGCCAGACGTTGAGCGAGGCATACCATCTTGGCAATTTAAGGCTGCAAACCGAGCCTTGGCAGGATGATAAAGGCTGGGAAACGCCGGTTATGCGCCGCAAACGTATTCAAGAAGAAGGGCGGCAGCAGGCGCAAGATTTGCTGGAAGCGGATACAACGGCGCAGAAAATCTTGCAAACCTTTGAAGCGCAATGGCTGCCGGATTCTTTAGAATTGGCAGGACATTCTTAAAATACTGATATACAAGGCCGTCTGAAAGGTAAGAGCGTTTTTCAGACGGCATGAGTGAACCCATTTATTTCAAACCCATAGGAGTAAAATATGTTCGGAAAAGCCGGATTAGGCGGCCTGATGAAACAGGCTCAACAAATGCAGGAAAACATGAAAAAGGCACAAGCCAAGCTGGCTGAAACCGAAGTTGAAGGCGAAGCAGGCAATGGTTTGGTAAAAGTTGTGATGACGTGTTCGCACGTTGTCCGCAAACTTGAAATCAGCCCTGATTTGATTCAAGAAGCCGCTGACGACAAAGAAATATTGGAAGATTTGGTATTGGCCGCTATCAATGCCGCTTCTGAAAAAGCCGAAGAAACCACCAACAAAACCATGGGTGCATTCACCCAAGGCCTGCCTGCAGGTATGGGCGATTTCTTCCGTTGATTTAAAAATAAATAAAAGGCCGTCTGAAGCCAGATTTGGGTTTCAGACGGCCTTTTTTATTATGAGGATTCAGGGCTTTCTTTGGGGAAGAACAATCGTTCTTTATTGATGTAAAAAAGCCTGAACAGAAGTTCAGGCTTTTAAAATTTGGCTCCCCGACCTGGGCTCGAACCAGGGACCTGCGGATTAACAGTCCGTCGCTCTACCGACTGAGCTATCGGGGAATGGGGCGTATTATAATGGCTGGAAAAAATGTGTCAATCCATATTTTCAAGAAAATGGTGCAAAATATTTCAAATGTTTGAATGTTAAAAATATTTTGTAATCAAGTTTCACAGGCTTCCAGCCGTTTCAGACGGCTTTTAGTATTTGGCGTTAACCAATTTGCCGTTTTGGAATACTTGTTGCTGCATCACGGTGCCGTTGTAGGCGTAAGTGGTCAGCGAGCCGTTGCTTGGCGTGGCGCGGAACTGCATCAGCTGGTTGCGGCTGAGGACGTAGGGGTCCGTGCGTTTTTGGCTGTTGTCGCTGTAAAAGTCTTGGACGACATATTCGTTGTTGCGTTTGCTGATCAGTTGGCGATGGAAGCCTCCTTTGACTGCGCTGTTGCTGGGTGTGCCGTGTGCATCAAAATAGGTCACGATTTGTTCTTCTGAGATACGGATGCCGTCTGAATCTGTGCCTTTGGTGGTTTTGGTTTTGTCCAAGCCGACAGGGATGTTGATGGATGTGCCCAGGCCGACATGGCGGCCAATGCCGGTACCGACACCTAAGCCGACGGAAACACCTGGCGTGCCGACTGTACATGCGCTGAGTGAAGCGGCCAAAAGGACGGGTAAGAGAACTTTTTTCATAATGTGTATCCTTGTAATAAGAAATGTTTGTAATGTTGGAAGTATAGTATTTTTGCGGGGTGGCTGGTGTTAGTATTGGTAAAAGGGCGCAAGGCCGTCTGAAAAACAAGATAGAAACGGATATATCATTCTGGTGTAGAATGTGCCGGAATAATGATTTAATAAGAATGTGAATGAATAATGAAAACTTTAAAATTTACGAAGATGCACGGCTTGGGCAATGATTTTATGGTGGTCAATGCCATCGAGCAGGACTTTGATCCGTTGGCTGCGCCGCTTGCCCAATGGGCAGACCGCTATCGCGGCGTGGGATTTGATCAGTTTTTGGTGGTGGAGAAGCCTTCTTCTGATGCGGTCGATTTTCGGTATCGTATTTTCAATGCGGATGGTCGGGAAGTAGAGCAGTGCGGCAATGGTGCGCGTTGTTTTGCGCGTTTTGTCGCGGATAAGGGTTTGACGGATAAAACGGAAATTTTGGTCGAAACGGCCAAAGGAATTATTGTGCCGAAGCTGTTGGATAACGGTTTGGTTACCGTCAATATGGGTAAACCGCGTTTCATGCCGTCTGAAATTCCGTTTGTGCCTGCGCATGGTGAAACGGAAGATGCGCTGACACATATTGTCTTGGTCGGTTTGGAATCTGTGCCGGTAAGCTGTGTGAATATGGGTAATCCTCATGCGGTAATTTTGGTTGATGATGTTGAGGCTGCACCGGTGGAGCATTGGGGCAGTGCCATTGAATCGCACGAGCAGTTTCCTGAACGGGTCAATGTCGGCTTTATGCAGATTGAAGATGAGTTGTCCGTCCGGTTGCGTGTGTTTGAGCGCGGGGTGGGGGAAACTCAGGCTTGCGGTACTGGAGCGTGTGCGGCCGTGGTGGCCGGCGTGCGCAATGGCCTGCTGAAAGCGGGTGCGCCTGTGCGTGTTACTCTGCCTGGGGGCGAACTGTTTATCAGTTGGGAAGAAGGGGGTGATGTGCAAATGACCGGCCCTGCTGAAACCGTTTTCGAAGGCGAGTTGCAGTATTCATGATGGTTTCTTTGGATTTTTGGTTTGCCATTGCGTATGCTGCGGTATCGTTGGCGTTTATTTTTCGTGCGCAGCGGTTTCAATGGTTTTGGGCTGCGGTGCTGTTGTGGCTGGGGATTTCGGCACTGGGCGCGCGCCTGTTGCCCGGAATGTGGGGCTTTACGCATACAGGCCCTTTGTTCATCCCTCATTTTTACCTGACCGTCGCCAGTGTTTTTTTCTTTATTGACGATTGCAGTAAAACGGAAGACAGAAAGTTTTGGTCGGCAGGTGAATATGCCGGTTTGACCTTATTTGCCGTTTCCAATGTCGTCATGACTTTGGCTTTTGTTTTCCTGGCTGTCGCGGTTTATTTCATCTTGCCGCTGGCAGGCTCGGTTTTTGCATGGGCGGCCTTGCTGAAAATTTATGCTTTGAAACCCATTTATTGGTTTGCATTGCAGGGCGTCCTGATGCTGGTGTTTTATCTGCACAGAGTGGTTGTTTGCAAGCAGTCTGCCTCTCTTTTCAGTATGCGGCAGATGTGGGCAGGCTGGACGGTTGCCGTCGTGATGCAGGCTGTGGTTGCCGTTGCATTGATTTTTGAGCGCAGTGGATATTGACCGCGCTTGAACCAAAAGTTATAAAGAAAGAAATTTTCGATATTGGTTTTTCAGACGGCCTGAGTTTAATATGCAGGCTGTATTACATCTAAATCAGGAGCAGGAAATGAAAATTGCAAATAATATTACCGAGCTGATCGGCAACACACCTCTGGTGAAACTGAACCGCCTGACCGAAGGTTTAAAAGCGCAAATTGCCGTTAAACTTGAATTCTTTAATCCGGGCAGCAGCGTGAAAGACCGTATTGCCGAATCTATGATTGAAGCGGCCGAGCAAGCCGGTAAAATCAATAAAGATACCGTTATCGTTGAGGCGACCAGCGGCAATACCGGTATCGGTTTGGCCATGGTGTGCGCGGCCCGGGGTTATAAATTGGCTATCACCATGCCTGAAAGCATGAGTAAAGAACGCAAAATGCTGCTGCGTGCGTTTGGTGCAGAATTGATTCTGACCCCTGCTGCCGAAGGCATGGCAGGCGCTATCGCCAAAGCCCAATCTTTAGTGGACGAACATCCAGATACTTACTTTATGCCGCGCCAATTTGATAACGAGGCCAATCCTGAAGTTCACCGCAAAACCACTGCCGAAGAAATTTGGCGCGATACAGACGGTAAAGTGGATATTTTCGTGGCCGGTGTGGGTACGGGCGGTACGATTACCGGCGTGGGCGAAGTGTTGAAAAAATACAAACCCGAAGTTCAAATCGTGGCTGTCGAGCCTGAAGCTTCCCCAGTATTGAGTGGCGGCGAAAAAGGCCCTCATCCGATTCAAGGTTTGGGCGCAGGCTTTATCCCCAGCGTTTTGAATACGACTGTTTACGACAGCATTGTCAAAGTGCCTAACGACGCAGCATTTGAAACCGCGCGCGCTATGGCTGAGAAAGAGGGTATTTTGGTAGGTATTTCTTCCGGTGCTGCGGTATGGAGCGCATTGCAACTGGCTAAAAAACCTGAAAACGAAGGCAAGCTGATCGTTGTCTTGTTGCCATCATATGGCGAACGCTATCTTTCTACGCCGCTTTTTGCCGATTTGGCATAAATATAGGATTGTGGTTAAAAGGCCGTTTTCAGACGGCCTTTTTTGCGTATGGGCTTGAGATATCGTATGAAATCTGTTGTAATTCAGTTAATGAGCTTTGAATACCGTTATTCAAAAGTTGGTTTCTTCAACGAATCATGCTTATAATGCGCATTATGAAAAAATACATTCTTCCTATCCTTGCTGTGGTGGCACTTGCCGGTTGTGAATCGATTTATGTTCCGACTTTGAAAGAAGTGCCAGTTCGACCAACCAACGTCAAAAAACCTAAGGCTGATTCACAAGTTTCAGCTACCGGTTATCATTTGGCTCCTTCGCATTGGGCAGATGTTTCCAAGATTCATGATGAAGCACGTCGCTTGAGTACCCAAGTGAGCCAAGGTAGTCTGACCAAAGTTCAGGCTGCCCAATATTTGAACCGCTTCCGAATCCAACAAGTGGGACGCAACTCTGTCGATGACAGTATGTACGAAGTTTATCTGCGTTCTGCCGTTGACAGCCAACGTGGTGAAATTACTACCGAGCAATCCAAACAGTACATCCAAGGTGCTTTGCGCGGTTGGCAACAACGCTGGAAAAACATGGATACTAAGCCAAGCAATCCTGCGTTTACCAACTTCTTGATGGAAGTTATGGGTATGCAGCCTTTGAAATAAAAAAGTCATAAACCGAGAAGGCCGTCTGAATATTCAGACGGCCTTCTTTTTGCATTTTATATCGGTATTACAGACTTAATCTGATTTTATTTTTAGCTTATTATTTAGAGTGGAAGCTGAAGTAGAAACATAGAAGAGGAATGAGGGTTTCACTTGAAGAAGAGATGAATATTATTCGCTGATAGAGCATTTTGTTAAACTAGAAATGTAAATCAGTGCAAGATAGCGGAGTAGAACGAAATGCGAATACTCCTTCCATTAATATAAAAGGAGAAATGAAAAATGAAAAAGACCTACTTTGTTTATCGAGATAGTGGAGCGATAGAAAGGCAAAGTGATGGAGTTGAGTTCTGTAAAATACCTGAGTTCTATGATGATCAGATCTATTTTTATTGCGATGAATATATGCTCTTTTGGACGTCCATTGATGATGTGGGGGAGATAGATAAGGCTCGGGATTTTAAATTAAAGGGTCAAATAGTGCCAGCAACCCTAGAGGAAATCAGTAAGGAAGGTTTGATCAGTTCCATTCATTCTGTTAAGCAATATGCGATTGAGAACGGGAAAGTTGTAGGGATAACCTATATCCATTTAGATTCCTAGGAAAATGCAATGAGGAACTCTCCACATCCTGTTAGAAATAGAGGTAATGAAATGAAAGAGGCCAAAGAACTCTTCCTAAAAAATGGTTTTTTGCGACTAAAGCGAACCAATAACTATTATAAAGTCGATCATGATTTTTACACAGTCATCTATTTTCAACGAAAATCAGATGGTAGTGCCTATTTCGTGAATGTTGGCCTTCATCCCCTCTTTCTGGAATCGGGACTGTTAGAAGAAGTGGATTGTGCTTTAAGGACGCGATTAGGATCTATCGATCATAGAAATGGCATGGATCAAGCTGAATTGGAAAAGGCTGTCCAAGACGCCATTGATTTTACTGCTCAGTATTCATCGTATCCTACCGTATTTTCGAGCATAGATCCCGAGAAGGATCTTGATAAGGATTGGTTGTTAAAACAATTCTCTATCACCAAAGTGAACTTATGCAGATTGTATGTTGAGTATTATGATTCAATCGATTCTAAAAAGCAGGCTTTAGATTTTGCAAACTATGGTTTATCTATCACACCTAAGATTGCCTCTGTTCCCAAAAACTTCTTTAAAACCTACATTCGTTCGGGAGATGTTTTAAAAAATTGTTAGGAATAAATTGAGATTAAGGGGGTATGATGGTCAAATGGATGCTTTTTCACTAAAGTAGGTAATAGCTAGGAATGCTAGTCTAGACCTGTTCAATAAAGGATGTGTCGCAAGAATTGGGGGAAAAGTTGAAAAGTAGAGACTATTTTCATAGACAATATTCAGTATTGTGGAATCTAATGATGTCCATAGAAAGTAATGTTGTATCAAGTGAAGAGGTTGAGTTTCTGTATCATTTTGATATGAGCAAAGAGGAAGATGTCGTTACAGTATTTGATGCATTTGTGAAAGAGTATTTTTTGAGATTAGAAGAAGAAAAACAAAACCAAGTGTTAGAGGTCATTGAGGATGTCTTACAGGCTGGAGATAAAGTGGTTGAGTATTTCTTTGAATATGAATTTGGTTTTGCTTCAAAAGAGCCAAGAAATAAAGTTGCTTTTCTAGAATTAGTAAAGGATATTTTAGTCTCATATTTAACCTTCTCTGACTAGTCGTCATCTTTCCCTTAAACTTAAATTAGAGAAATATTGGAATCAAAGGGTTCAAGTGAGTCCTTATTAAAAGGAGGTCGGAATCAAAGTATTTTATTTTTGATGAGTGTATAGAAGCATAAGGTAGTAATCCTAGCAAGTTGAACTCTATCTAAATCAAGAACCAAACAGCTTGTCTGCCGCTTGACGGGCTTTTTCTTTGATGTCTTCGGTCAGATAGTTTTTCATCTGAGAATAAACCAACGCAATGACGGCAATGTCATCACTGAAGCCGAAGGGAATCAGAAGGTCGGGAATGCTGTCGATAGGGCTGAGGAAGTAAACCAGTGCGCCGACAATAATCATTTTGGCGCGTTTGGGTGTATGTTCGGATTCCCAGAGATAATAAAGCGCATAAAGCTGGCGGACGACAGGTTTGCCCAAGCGTCCGGCAAAGCGTCCGAGTTTTTTCATGAAGCCGGATGTGTCTAAGTTTCGACGGCGGAAGGAGGGGATGTAGTCTTCCGGATCGGGTGTGTTTTGATGAGGGGAGTGTGCCATGATTGAGCTTCCTTTTTAAGGTATGGAAACATGGTTGGTGTTGCGTTGTATTTTAGTCTATTTGGGGGCGGATGAAATGCTTATGAATGTATAACTATGTAATAGTGATACCAATGCTGCAATAGTAATAAGTTAAGAAAGGTGTATGCCTTTGTAAAAATGGCATTTAAGAATGAGAATTTATCTTGCAGTTGATATGATTCTCAAGTCATGATGATGTTATCGTCAGTGTTACGGCGGGCAGGGTGGCTTAATTGCAGGAAAGTCACAAAAAGACCAATCATACAAAAAAAAATTTAGAAATGATTATTTGATTTTATTGGTATTTTGGTAAAAACCATTGGAGTACTCATAAATTACACTGTTCAAAATGAGATAAAACAGGTAAATTATGGTTTATGTAGCTTATTGTAGTCTTGAGCTATAGGTTTTGAGCTGATAATAAATCATAGAGGAACTGACCATGTCCGCCAAATCACGCCCGGTATTTTTGGAAATTCCCAATATCCGATTGCCCATACCGGGGATTGTATCTATTCTTCACCGTATCAGCGGCGTCGGCTTGTTTTTGATGCTGCCTGTTCTTTTATACCTCTTCTCAGGAACATTGGATCGCGAATCGTCGTTTGAAGCATATCGTTCCGTTATTTCTAATCCGTTTGTGAAGTTGATCCTCATCGGTCTGCTGTGGGCGTATCTGCACCATTTCTTTGCCGGCATCCGCTTTCTGTTTTTGGATGGGCATAAAGGCTTGGAGCTGAATACCGCACGCAATACCGCTAAAGCCGTATTTGCTTCTGCATTGGTTTTGACTGTCGTTTTGGGAGCTTTATTATGGTAGATCGTAAATTGACAGGTGCGCATTACGGTTTGCGCGATTGGGCAATGCAGCGTGCAACTGCGGTTATCATGTTGGTGTACACCGTAGTTCTTTTGGTTGTTTTGTTCACGTTGCCTAAAGAATATTCGGCATGGCAGGCATTTTTTGATCAAACTTGGGTGAAAGTGTTTACCCAAGTGAGCTTCTTGGCCGTATTTTTGCATGCGTGGGTAGGTATCCGTGATTTGTGGATGGACTACATTAAGCCTTTCGGCGTGCGTTTGTTTTTACAAGTTGCCACCATCGTTTGGTTGGTAGGCTGCTTGGTGTATTCAGTTAAAGTAATTTGGGGGTAAATATGAGTTTTCCTGTTCGTAAGTTTGATGCCGTGATTGTTGGCGGTGGTGGTGCAGGTTTACGCGCAGCCCTCCAATTGTCTAAATCTGGTTTGAATTGTGCTGTTTTGTCTAAAGTGTTCCCGACCCGTTCTCATACCGTGGCGGCTCAGGGCGGTATTTCTGCTTCATTGGGTAATGTGCAGGAAGACCGTTGGGATTGGCACATGTACGATACCGTAAAAGGTTCCGACTGGCTGGGTGACCAAGATGCGATTGAGTTTATGTGTCGCGCCGCGCCTGAGGCAGTGATTGAATTGGAACACATGGGTATGCCTTTTGACCGCGTGGAAAGCGGCAAAATTTACCAACGTCCTTTCGGCGGCCATACTGCCGAACACGGTAAACGCGCGGTAGAACGTGCTTGCGCGGTTGCCGACCGTACCGGTCATGCGATGCTGCATACCCTGTACCAACAAAACGTCCGTGCCAATACACAATTCTTTGTGGAATGGACGGCGCAAGATTTGATTCGTGATGAAAACGGCGACGTCGTCGGTGTAACCGCCATGGAAATGGAAACCGGCGAAGTTTATATTTTCCATGCTAAAGCCGTGATGTTTGCTACTGGCGGCGGCGGCCGTATTTATGCGTCTTCTACCAATGCCTATATGAATACTGGTGATGGTTTGGGTATTTGTGCCCGTGCAGGTATTCCGTTGGAAGACATGGAATTCTGGCAATTCCACCCGACTGGTGTGGCCGGTGCGGGCGTGTTGATTACTGAGGGTGTGCGCGGTGAAGGCGGTATTTTGTTGAACGCCAACGGCGAACGCTTTATGGAACGTTATGCCCCAACCGTAAAAGACTTGGCTTCCCGTGACGTGGTTTCTCGCGCAATGGCAATGGAAATCTACGAAGGTCGCGGTTGCGGTAAAAACAAAGACCATGTATTGCTGAAAATCGACCATATCGGTGCAGAAAAAATTATGGAAAAACTGCCGGGCATCCGCGAGATTTCCATTCAGTTTGCCGGTATCGACCCGATTAAAGACCCGATTCCTGTCGTACCGACTACCCACTACATGATGGGCGGTATTCCGACCAATTATCATGGCGAAGTTGTCGTTCCTCAAGGCGACGAATACGAAGTGCCTGTAAAAGGCCTGTATGCCGCAGGTGAGTGCGCCTGTGCTTCCGTACACGGTGCAAACCGCTTGGGTACCAACTCTCTGTTGGACTTGGTGGTATTTGGTAAAGCTGCCGGCGACAGCATGATTAAATTCATCAAAGAGCAAAGCGGTTGGAAACCTCTGCCTGCTAATGCCGGCGAATTGACCCGTCAACGTATCGAGCGTTTGGACAATCAAACCGGCGGTGAAAACGTTGATGCGCTGCGTCGCGAACTGCAACGCTCCGTCCAACTGCATGCCGGCGTGTTCCGTACCGATGAGATTCTGAGCAAAGGCGTTCGAGAAATCATGGCGATTGCCGAGCGTGTGAAACGTACTGAAATCAAAGATAAGAGCAAAGTGTGGAATACCGCGCGTATCGAAGCCTTGGAATTGGATAATCTGATTGAAGTAGCGAAAGCGACTTTGGTGTCCGCCGAAGCACGTAAAGAATCGCGCGGCGCGCACGCTTCAGACGACCATCCTGAGCGTGATGACGAAAACTGGATGAAACATACCCTGTATCATTCAGATACCAACACCTTGTCCTACAAACCGGTACATACCAAGCCTTTGAGCGTGGAATACATCAAACCGGCCAAACGCGTTTATTGATGAGTTTTCAGACGGCCTTTATCATGGAGGCCGTCTGAAACCTAACCATACCCACATTGAACTGCCTGAATCCATAATACAAAATCATTGGGCAGTTTATGAGAAAAGGAACACTTCTCATGGAAAAAATGAGTTTTGAAATTTACCGTTACAACCCGGACGTTGATGCCAAGCCTTATATGCAACGTTACGAGTTGGAATTGGAACCAACCGACGTTAAACTTTTGGACGCTTTGGTGCGCCTGAAAGCACAAGACGATACATTGTCTTTCCGCCGTTCTTGCCGCGAAGGTATTTGCGGTTCTGACGGTATGAACATCAACGGCAAAAACGGCTTGGCATGTTTGACCGATTTGCGCAGCCTGAAACAGCCGGTCAAAATCCGTCCTCTGCCGGGTCTGCCTGTTATCCGCGACCTGATTGTGGACATGACCCAATTCTTCAAACAATATCATTCTATCAAACCTTATGTTGTCAACGACAATCCGATTGATGCGGACAAAGAGCGTTTGCAAACTCAGGAAGAGCGTAAAGAGTTGGACGGTTTGTACGAATGTATTTTGTGTGCCTGCTGCTCGACTGCATGCCCGTCATTCTGGTGGAATCCTGATAAATTCGTCGGTCCGTCCGGTTTGCTGAATGCTTACCGCTTCATTGCGGACAGCCGCGATACCATTACTAATGAGCGTTTGGATAATTTGAACGACCCATATCGTTTGTTCCGCTGTCACACCATTATGAACTGCGTAGACGTATGTCCTAAACACTTGAATCCGACCCGAGCCATCGGTAAGATTAAAGAGATTATGTTGAAACGAGCCGTTTAAGAAATGATGGTTTTTGACGATATTGCCAAACGGAAAATCCGTTTTCAAACCCGCCGGGGATTATTGGAATTAGATTTAATCTTCGGCAGGTTTATGGAAAAAGAATTCGAGCACCTGAGTGATCAGGAATTGTCCGAATTTTCCGAAATCCTCGAATTTCAAGACCAAGAATTGCTTGCCTTGATTAACGGACATTCGGCGACGGACAAGAAGCACCTGATTCCCATGCTTGAAAAAATCAGACAGGCATGATGTGTTATAGAGCTTGTTTGCGATACCGATCCGAACAAGCTCTTTCCATACGGAGGCCGTCTGAAAAAAGACCGTGCCGCTTAGACGGCAACGAAAGCCCCAACCTACAAAGGAGTTTAAGAATGTCTAAATCAGTCAAGCTCACCACCCCAAATCAAGAGGCTTTGGAGCTGCCAGTATTGGAAGCAAGTATCGGCCATGATGTGGTTGACATCCGTGCGTTGACAAAAAATACAGGTCTGTTTTCATTCGACCCAGGATTCGTGTCCACTGCAAGTTGCGAATCTAAAATCACTTATATTGATGGCGATGAAGGTCTGTTGTATTACCGTGGTTATCCTATCGAGCAGCTGGCCGAAAAATCTGATTACTTGGAAGTTTGCTACCTGTTGATCTACGGCGAGCTGCCTACGCCCGAACAGAAAAAAGAATTTGATGCTACAGTCAGCCACCATACTATGGTGCATGAACAGTTGACTTGGTTCTTCCGTGGTTTCCGCCGTGATGCGCATCCGATGGCGATGATGGTGGGTGTGGTTGGCGCGCTGTCTGCGTTCTATCAAGACAGCTTGGATATTACCAATCCTGAACACCGCAAAATCGCGATTTACCGCTTAATCTCCAAAATTCCGACTATTGCGGCAATGTGTTACCGTTATTCCAACGGTTTGCCGTTCAATTATCCAAAAAATAACCTTTCCTATGCTGAAAACTTCTTGCACATGATGTTTGCCACACCATGTGAAGAATATAAACCTAATCCAGTATTGGCCCGCGCGCTCGACCGCATCTTTATTTTGCATGCCGACCACGAGCAAAACGCCTCTACTTCGACCGTACGTTTGGCCGGCTCTTCTGGTGCGAACCCATTTGCCTGTATCGCTGCCGGTATCGCCTGTCTGTGGGGTGCTTCACACGGCGGTGCAAACGAAGCTGTGTTGAAGATGCTGGACGAAATCGGTGATGTGTCTAATGTTGCTGCATACATGGAAGGTGTGAAACAACGCAAATACCGTCTGATGGGCTTCGGTCACCGCGTATACCGCAATATGGACCCGCGCGCCAGCATCATGCGCGAAACCTGCTATGAAGTCTTGAAAGAGTTGGGCTTGGAGGACAGTCCGAAATTCAAGCTGGCGATGGAATTGGAACAAATTGCACTGAAAGACCCATTCTTTGTCGAACGCAAACTGTATCCAAACGTCGATTTCTACTCCGGCATCGTCTTGTCCGCGTTAGGTATTCCGACCGAAATGTTTACCGTTATCTTTGCGTTGTCCCGCAGTGTAGGCTGGATTTCACATTGGCATGAAATGATTAGCGATCCGACACTGAAAATCGGCCGCCCGCGTCAACTGTATACCGGTGCGGAACGTCGTGATTATGTTCCGGTGGATAAGCGCTAACAGACAATATATTAATATATTGTTAAAAAGTCGTTTGAAAAAATCGAATTGTTGTTTTCAATGAGGTTGACCCATAATTAATTAAGTTGATAACAGGTAATTTGATTTAAAATAGGGTAGAATAAAGTGTCATTTCAGACGGCCTGAATTCCGTTCGGAGAACACGGGATTCTACCCTTTGTTTATATTTTAAAGAAAAGAGCTCACGCCATGATGGACGAAAAACTCAATTTCTCTTATCTGTTTGGTTCTAATGCGCCATACATCGAGGAGTTGTATGAAAAGTTTCTGGAAAACCCGGAATCTGTCGATGAAAAATGGAAACAGTATTTTACAGATTTGAGTAAACAGCCGGGCGCAGTCGCTGTCGATGTTGCCCACACACCGATTCGTGAATCATTTGCCACTTTGGCTAAAAAGAAAATTGCATCTGCTGTTGCAGGCGGTGTGGATGAGGCAATGATGAAAAAGCAAGTCAGCGTTTTGCGACTGATTTCTGCCTATCGTATTCAAGGCGTGGGTGCGGCCCAACTTGATCCGCTCAAACGTATCCCCCCTCAAAACATCGAAGCACTCGACCCTAAATTCCACGGTCTGTCTGATGCCGACATGGCGCTTCAATTCAATATGGGCGAGGGCGATTTTTCCGGTCAAGGCAAATTGCCCCTTTCCCAAATCATCAGTAATCTGAAACAAACCTACTGCGGCCACATCGCATTGGAATATATCTATATTCCCAATACTGAAGAGCGTCGTTGGGTGCGCAATTATTTTGAAAGCGTATTGTCCACACCGCATTACAATGCCGATCAAAAACGCCGTATTTTGAAAGAAATGACTGCCGCCGAAACTTTGGAACGTTATCTGCATACCAAATATGTCGGTCAAAAACGCTTTGGTGTAGAAGGCGGTGAAAGCGCGATTGCCGGTTTGAACTACCTGATTCAAAACGCCGGTAAAGACGGCGTGGAAGAAGTCATCATCGGTATGGCACACCGTGGCCGTCTGAATGTTTTGGTTAACATTTTGGGCAAAAAACCGGCTGATCTGTTCGCTGAGTTTGAAGGCCGTGCCGAAATCAAATTGCCTAGCGGCGACGTGAAATACCACATGGGCTTCAGCTCCGACATCGCTACTCCGCATGGCCCGATGCACGTTTCTTTGGCATTCAACCCGTCACACTTGGAAATTGTTAACCCGGTAGTGGAAGGTTCTGCGCGCGCCAAACAAAAACGTTTGGGCGAAAACGGCCGCGATAAAGTCTTGCCGGTATTGATTCACGGTGACTCCGCATTTATCGGTTTGGGTGTTAACCAAGCGACATTCAACCTGTCTAAAACACGCGGTTATACCACCGGCGGTACTGTTCACATCGTGATCAACAACCAAATCGGCTTTACCACTTCCGATACCCGCGATACCCGTTCAACCGTACACTGTACCGATATCGCAAAAATGGTTTCCGCTCCGGTTATCCATGTGAACGGCGATGATCCTGAACGCGTTTGCTTTGCCATCCAAGCCGCTTTGGATTACCGCAAAAAATTCCATAAAGACATCGTGGTCGACGTTGTCTGCTACCGTAAATGGGGCCACAACGAGGGCGATGATCCGACCTTGACCCAACCGATGATGTACAAAAAAGTATCGCAACACCCAGGTGCGCGTGCTTTGTACACCGAGCAACTGATTGCCGAAGGCGTGGTAACCCAAGCTGAGGCTGATGGTTACATCCAAGCCTACCGTGATGCTTTGGACAAAGGCGAACATGTTGAACAAACAACGCTGAGCAACTTCCAACGCACACAAATCGACTGGAGCAAATACCAAGGCAAAGATTGGCGCGAAAAAATCGAAACCGGTTTGCCTGCCGCCGACATCGAGCGTCTTACCGAGAAATTCACCGCCGTACCGGAAGGCTTTGCCCTGCATCCGACTGCAAAACGTGTGATCGAAGCGCGTAAAGCCATGGCATCCGGCAAACAGCCTATCGACTGGGGCATGGCCGAAACCCTCGCATACGCAAGCCTGCTGACCAAAGGTCATGGCGTGCGTATCTCCGGTGAGGACTCCGGCCGCGGTACATTCTCACACCGTCATGCCGTTCTGCACGATCAAAAACGCGAAAAATGGGACGACGGTACTTATGTTCCTCTGCGCAACATGGGCGAAGGCTTGGGCGAGTTCCTGGTTATCGACTCTATCTTGAACGAAGAAGCCGTGATGGCGTTCGAGTACGGCTTTGCCTGCTCCGCTCCTGACAAGCTTACCATTTGGGAGGCTCAATTCGGTGACTTCGCCAACGGTGCGCAAGTAACTATCGACCAATTCCTGTCTTCAGGCGAAACCAAATGGGGTCGTTTGTGCGGCCTGACCACCATCCTGCCGCACGGCTACGACGGTCAAGGCCCCGAGCACTCTTCTGCACGCGTAGAACGTTGGTTGCAACTGTGTTCTGAGAACAATATGCAAGTCATCATGCCGTCTGAAGCGTCGCAAATGTTCCACCTCTTGCAACGCCAAGTCTTGGGTTCATACCGCAAACCGCTGGTGATTTTCATGTCCAAACGCCTGTTGCGCTTCAAAGGTGCAATGAGCCCGCTGGAAAACTTCACCGAAGGTTCGACTTTCCGTCCGGTTATCGGTGATACTGCCGAACGCGCAAGCAACGACAGCGTGAAACGCGTGGTATTGTGTGCCGGTCAGGTTTACTATGACTTGGAAGCAGGCCGTGCCGAGCGTAAACTGGAAGATGATGTTGCTATTGTCCGCGTTGAGCAGCTGTATCCGTTCCCATACGAAGAGGTTAAAGCTGAACTGGCGAAATATCCGAACGCAAAATCTGTGGTTTGGGCACAAGAAGAGCCGAAAAACCAAGGCGCGTTCTACCAAATCCGCCACCGCATCGAAGGCGTTATCAGCGAAGAGCAAAAACTGTCTTATGCCGGTCGTCCAAGCAGCGCATCGCCTGCAGTGGGCTACTCAAGCAAACACATTGCTCAATTGAAACAATTGGTTGAAGACGCTTTGGCGTTGTAAGCCTAGCGGCATTCCGTTTGAAATTGTTCAGGCGGAATGCCCATATGCAGAATTAAAAACACACAACAGGCCGTCTGAAAGGGCCATTGGAGACACAAAATGATTATTGATGTAAAAGTACCTATGCTGTCTGAAAGCGTATCTGAAGGCACGCTCTTGGAATGGAA
>NZ_JBQCXF010000014.1:0-38102 GCF_051956635.1 Neisseria sp. P0022.S010
TTATCCAAATTGGAACAGCTCCTTTCAGACGGCAACAAAACCGAGCTTTACCGCTATTTTGAAGAAGCCGCACAAATGCGTAATGACTGGCTGAAAAACCGTTAAACCTGTTTTCAGACGGCCTGATGCCTTCTCGGCCAAACCTTCATCACAATAAAAAGGGCATCTGTTTAGATGCCCTTTTTGGTTTCTTACGGATTGTCTTTCAAACGGAACTCAGCCGCCCTAGCGTGCGCAGTCAAACTTTCGCCATGCGCCAACACGCTGGCGGTTTTACCCAACTTCTGCGCGCCTTGTTCCGAAACCTGAATCAGACTGGAGCGTTTTTGGAAATCATATGTTCCCAAAGGAGAAGAGAAACGCGCCGTGCGGCTGGTCGGCAAAACGTGGTTGGGACCTGCGCAATAGTCGCCCAGGCTTTCACTGGTATAGCGTCCCATGAAAATCGCACCGGCATGGCGGATTTTTTTCGCCCACTCTTGCGGATTCTCAACCGACAGTTCCAAGTGTTCGGGAGAAATATAGTTGGCGATTTCGCAGGCTTCGTCCAAGTCTTTAGCCAAAATCATTGCGCCGCGGTTGCCCAATGAAGCTTCAATAATCGCACGGCGCGGCATGGTTTCAATTAGGCGGTTCATGGCCGTCTGAACTTCGTCCAAATAAGCTTGGGAAGTACCGATCAAAATCGCTTGTGCAATTTCATCGTGTTCTGCCTGACTGAACAAATCCATGGCCACCCAATCGGCAGGTGTCGTGCCATCGGCAATCACCAAAATTTCAGACGGCCCTGCCACCATATCAATGCCGACCACGCCGAACACGCGTCGCTTGGCCGCAGCGACAAAAGCATTGCCCGGGCCGGTAATCTTATCGACTTGAGGCACGGATTCCGTACCATAAGCCAAAGCTGCAACCGCCTGCGCGCCGCCGACCGTAAACACTTTGGTCACACCGGCCACAAAAGCAGCCGCCAACACAATATCGTTGCGCTCGCCTTTCGGAGTGGGAACGACCATGATGATTTCTTTCACGCCGGCAACGTGGGCAGGCATGGCGTTCATGATGACGGAACTCGGATAAGCGGCTTTACCGCCCGGAACATAAATACCGACACGGTCAAGCGGCGTAATCTGCTGGCCCAAAAGCGTGCCGTCTTCGTCTTCGTAAGTCCACGACTCCATTTTTTGGTGTTTATGGTAGCTTTCCACCCGTCTCGCCGCCGTTTTCAAGGCCGTCTGAATGTTTTCGGGCAAACGCTCAAACGCAGACTGCAAATCGTCTTGCGTCAGGATTAAATCATCGATGGTTTGAGCGGATGTACCGTCAAAGCGGTTGGTGTATTCAATCAGCGCCGCATCGCCGCGTTTTTGAACATCGGCGCAGATGTCGGCAACAATACGGTCGATTTCAGGATTTTGCGCGGTTTCAAAAGCGAGTAACGCTTTAAGTTCGGCTTGAAAATCAGGGGATTGGGTGTCGAGTTTCTTCATGGTTTGCTCTCTTCTTTGTTTCTATATCTCTACGAAAATCCTACCTAGCTATTCTTTGATCACGTTTTGGCACTTTTCATCCCAGTATACCTTCCATCTACCATGTTTTTTAGCAAAAAAAACCGTAAACTCATCATTTACATAATCGGCAACATAGCGAAGATTAGGAGGATTTTCATCAAAACTTAATATCCAAGGATGGAAGTAAAAGGTTTTCTCCCACCTCTTCTGAGTATAGCCGAGATTCTTGGCAAACTGAGGGATGGGTTGTTGCATCTCACTTTCCAAATAGGACTGAATGGCATTGTCAATACTATTTAAACGAGCTAATAGTTGCTTAAACTGATCTTCCTCCTCAATTTTGAAATCACCTATGAACTCAAATTCTGCAAAGTCTATAGAAAATTCAAATAATGTGATTTTACCATCCTCAGCATAGTGCCCATCTTCATCAACACAACAACGAGTTCCTGACTTCAACACTCGCTCAAAATCTAGATCCGCAAAGCGATTACGGGGAAGTATTGACTCACGCTCTTGAGATTTTTGGGATTTTTTACTAAATAACTGCTTAAATATCTGAAGCATCGCATCTCTCTATTCTTCCTCAACAACATCAGCTATGAAGTCATTTCTGTTTATCCCAAGCACTTAAACCGATTGGAATAGACCTACTTAACCAGCGCAACTGAGAATTATCTTTATATATTTCTTTTCCAGTTCTTATGTTCAGACGGCCTCAGCCACATACAGGCCGTCTGAACATTATCTTTTCAAAAAACCTTTTTTCTGCAAAAACGCCAACATATGCGGCCGCACGGGATTGCCCAAGGTTTTGGCCAGCGATTCCTTCCAAGGTATCGGGCTGCCCTTGCGTAACTCATAATAATCCGCCACGGCCTGATTATAGGTTTCAACCGCATCGGCATTCAGGCTTGGGCAGGCGTTTTCGGCGTACACCATTTCCTTCGGCAGGCGCGGTTTGAACGGCGGGTCTTGGTCGGGATAACCAAGGCAGAGCCCCACCAAAGGCACGCAATAATCCGGCAGGTTCAATACGTCCGATACTTTTTGCGCATTATTGCGCAATGCGCCAATATACACGCCGCCCAGCCCAAGCGATTCGGCGGCAAGCAATACGTTTTGCGCCATAATGCCTGCATCGACCGCGCCAATCAGAGTAACTTCCGCCCAATCAATTTGCGCATCGGGAAACATCGCCTTGTGTTTGGAGAAATCGATGCAAAACAATAAAAATTCCGCACAATGGACAATATAAGGTGCGCTTCCTGCCGCTTCATGTATTCCCTGCCTCAGCGCAAGGTCGGATACGCGGATGATGGAAACGCATTGCAGGTTGTTGGAAGTCGAAGCCTGCTGCCCCGCACGCACCAGCGTATCGAGGATTTCATCGGTAATCGGCTCGGAAGTAAACCTGCGGATGGAACGATGGGAAAGAATCGTATCGAGTGTCGGTTTGCTTTGCATCATGACGGGGCTTTCAAACTGGGTTGGCAAACAGGTTTTACTAAAAACTTTTCAGACGGCCTTAGCGGCATCTTCAAATGCCTGAATAATCGGATTCAACAGCTCATATTTGGTTTTCAAGGCAGCTTTGTTGACCACCAAGCGGCTGGAAATATCAGCCACATGTTCTACAGCTTCCAAACCATTGGCCTTCAATGTATTGCCGCTGGAAACCAAATCGACAATCGCATCGCTCAGACCGACCAAAGGCGCAAGCTCCATCGAGCCGTACAGTTTGATGATGTCCACATGCACACCTTTGCCGGCAAAATGTTCGGCGGCGATGTCGGGATATTTGGTGGCAATCCGCAAGCGGCTGCCGGGTTGGGAAGCGGCGGCATAATCAAAACCTTTTTTAACCGCAACCATCATGCGGCATGAGGCGATGTGCAAATCCAAAGGTTGATACAGGCCATCTCCGCCATGCTCGATCAGCACGTCCTTACCGGCAATGCCGAAGTCCGCCGCACCATATTGCACATAAGTCGGCACATCGGTCGCACGCACAATCACCAAACGGATGTTGTCATGATTCGTGCCAATAATCAGCTTGCGCGATTTTTCCGGCTCTTCTGCAGGCACAATACCGGCGGCGGCCAACAGCGGCAGGGTTTCCTCAAAAATCCGTCCTTTGGATAAAGCAATCGTTAAAAGTGTGTCGGTCATTTTTTCTTTTCCTTTGCCGTATCAAAAGCAAGAAGGCCGTCTGAAATCAACAACCCATTTCAGACGGCCTCAACTACGGTTTTACAATAAAGTTTTCACATCGGCTGCAATCGTTTCAGGCTCGCTGCCGTAAGGCGAGAAAATCGCCACTTCACCGTTTTTATCAATCAAATATGCGCCTGAAGAATGGTCGACCAAATAGTTTTCGCTGTCTTCTTTTTGGTTCACTTTAGCCGATACCACGCGGTATTGCTGCTTGATGACTGGCAGGCTTTGATCGCCGGTAGCCGTCAGGCCGATAAAATCAGGGTTGAACTGTTTGGCGTATTTGCCGATTACTTCAGGCGTATCGCGCTCAGGGTCGATGCTGACGAATACCACTTTCACGTCTTTAGCCTGATCGCCCAATTGTTTCAAAGTATCGCTGTAAGTCAGCAACTCGGTCGGGCACACGTCAGGACAGTGGGTATAACCGAAAGACAGGATAACCACTTTGCCTTTCAAATCGCTCAGGCTGAAAGGTTTGCCGTCGCCATCGGTCAATGTAAAGTCGCCGCCAATGTCTTCTTTGCGCATATCGGTACCACGCGCTTGCGCTTTGGCAGTAGATTCACCGGAAGCGGACGGTGCGGCAGAAGCGGCAGGCGCCGAAGAAGCTTCTTTGGCTTCCTCTTTAGGCTGACAAGCAGCCAGGGTGGCCAACGCAATAGCACTGAGTAAGAAAGTTCGTGTAACGGAAAGCATAAATTTTCTCCAAAACCGTTTCAAATAAATAAGGCCAAACAACCACCCGGCCAGTCTAAAAACAAAACATCTTCATATTAACGCGTTTGACACATTAAAAGTAGCCCTTTTTGTAGATAAATACCGTTTTTTTGTTTTAAAAACCTACCTTCCATTTGGACAGGCATTAAACTCAAAAAGTTTAATTCATTAAAAATCAAACAAATATAAAAATAATTCAATTTTTTTTCAAATACCGCTTTACAAGATTCGAGAACTCGCTATAATGACGACTTCTTCGCTAGCCCAGGTGGCGAAATTGGTAGACGCAGGGGACTCAAAATCCCCCGCCGCAAGGTGTGTCGGTTCGAGTCCGACCCTGGGCACCAAATTTAAAAAACCTCTTGATTCAGTCAAGAGGTTTTTTGCTATTCGTTATTTGCAAAAACCTTCTCCTTACTCAAACTGTCAACAATCCATCCACACCAAGATCAATAAAACTGTTTTTTTATTTCTTTAAAATCAACCTTCAATCTATTTTCCCGTTTCAAATGTTAAAAGATGAAAGATTTTATCTTGATTGAACAGTCGGTTTGCGTTATCTTTTCTACTCTTTTTCACAAACTCTGTGTTCCTTTCCAATTGTTTGGACAGTCTGACTGTCGCCGTATTCCCTCAATGCGCGTACCCTAAATCGCTGCTTGGCGGAATTGCATTACAGGTGCTGTGGTGAGGCGGATTGTTCCTATTGGTTAGAAACCGCATAAAAGAGGTCAATATGCAATTATCAGGCGCACAAATCGTCGTGCAAAGTCTCAAAGCCGAAGGTGTCGAGTATGTATTCGGCTATCCGGGCGGCGCGGTTATCGAAATCTACGATGCCCTTTTCCAACTCAATAAATTCAAGCACATCCTGGTTCGCCACGAGCAGGCAGCCGTACATGCGGCAGATGCCTATGCCCGTGTCAGCGGCAAAGTCGGCGTTGCCTTGGTGACTTCCGGCCCAGGTGTAACCAATGCCCTGACCGGTATCGCCACCGCTTACAGCGACTCCATTCCGTTGGTAGTCATCAGCGGCCAGGTGGGCAACTCCCTTATCGGGACAGACGCATTCCAAGAAGTGGACACAGTCGGCATTACCCGCCCTTGTGTCAAACACAATTTCTTGGTAACCAATATTGCTGAGTTGGCAGACACCATCAAAAAAGCTTTCCAAATTGCCGCAAGCGGCCGTCCGGGTCCCGTTGTTGTCGATGTTCCTAAAGATGTCACCCAAGCAATGGCTAAATTCAGCTATCCGCAAGAAGACATCTTCATCCGCTCTTACCAACCGGTTGTACAAGGCCACATCGGTCAAATCAAAAAAGCCGTACAAATGCTGGCTTCCGCCAAACGCCCTATTGTTTACTTCGGCGGCGGCGTGGTTTTGGGCAATGCCTCTGAGGAAATGACCAAATTCGTCCGCATGATCGGCGCTCCTTGTACCGGTACATTGATGGGCTTGGGTGCATACCCTTCCAGCGACCGCCAATTCTTGGGTATGCTGGGTATGCACGGTACTTACGAAGCCAACCTCGCCATGCAGAATGCAGACGTTGTACTGGCAATCGGTGCGCGCTTCGATGACCGCGTGATTTCCGTACCATCCAAATTCTTTGAAAAAGCCAAAAAGATTATTCATATCGACGTTGACCCGTCCAGCATTGCCAAACGTGTCAAAGTGGATATCCCGATTGTCGGCGACGTGAAAAACGTATTGTCCGAAATGATTCAATTGTGGGGCAAGCAAGAATCTGCACCTGCAGCCGACTCATTGGATAAATGGTGGAAAAGCATCGAAGAATGGCGTTCGCGCAACTGCCTGTGGTTTGATAATGAAAGCGAAATCATCAAACCGCAATACGTCATTCAAAAACTGGCCGAAATCACCAATAATTCTGCCATCATTACTTCCGACGTCGGTCAACACCAAATGTTTACCGCCCAATATTACCCATTTGAGCGTCCTCGCCAATGGCTCAATTCCGGCGGTTTAGGCACAATGGGTGTCGGCTTGCCATATGCCATCGGTGCGAAACTGGCTGCTCCTGATCAAGATGTATTCTGCATCACCGGCGAAGGCTCGATTCAGATGAACATCCAAGAGCTGTCGACCTGCTTCCAATACCGCGTTCCGGTTAACGTCGTTACCCTGAACAACGGCTACCTCGGCATGGTCCGCCAATGGCAAGAACTTTATTACGGCAACCGTGAATCGGAAACCTATTTCGACTCATTGCCTGATTTTGTCAAACTGGCTGAAGCCTACGGCCATATCGGCATCCGTGTGGACAAGAAATCCGATGTAGAAGGCGCTTTACTGGAAGCATTAAACCAAAAAGACCGTCTGGTATTCCTCGATTTCTTGACCGACAAGAAACAAAACGTACTGCCTATGGTCGGCAACGGCAAAGGTTTGGATGAAATGGTTCTGCCGCCGCATATGCGCGATATTGCAAAAGCGTAAGGAGAAAGAAATGCGACATATCTTATCTATTCTGATGGAAAACGAATCAGGTGCGATGAGCCGTGTGGTAGGTTTGTTCTCCGCACGCGATTACAACATCGACTCCCTGGCCGTAGCACCAACCGAAGACAAAACCTTGTCTCGCATGACCATTGTTACCCACGGCGATGAGCACGTTATCGAGCAAATCACCAAACAACTCAACAAACTGATTGAAGTTGTCAAAGTGGTTGATTTGAACGAAAGCCGTTTTGTCGAACGCGAACTGATGTTGGTAAAAGTCCGCGCCGTCGGCAAAGACCGCGACGAATTCCTGCGATTGACCGAAATCTACCGTGGCAGCGTCATTGATGTAACAGACCGCAGCTATACCATCGAAATCACAGGCTCTACCGAAAAACTCGACTCTTTCCTCGAAACAGTCGGTCGTGCTCAAATTTTGGAAACCGTCCGCACAGGCGCAGCCGGTATCGGTCGTGGCGAGCGTATTTTGAAAATTTAACGCTGTATCGTTCAGACGGCCTTTTACTTTCAACAAAGGCCGTCTGAAAAACAGCAGGAGACAAACATGTCAAGCATCCAAATCGTTGCATTAGTTACCGTCAAACCCGAATACACCGAGGCTCTGGCTGCCCAGTTTAAAGAATTGGTCAAAGCCAGCCGTGCAGAAGAAGGCAACATCAGCTACGACCTGCACCAAGAAATCGGCAAACCCAACCGTTTCGTATTCGTAGAAAATTGGAAATCCCAAGCAGCTATTGACGAACACAACGCCAGCGAACATTTCCAAAACTTCGTCAAATCCATCGAAGGAAAAACCGAAGCATTGGAAATCGTCTTGATGAATCAAGTCCCTGCTTAACCCCCTATTACTTTTAACTCAACCCGGATTGTCCGGAACCCTCTTACACTAAGGAAATAAAATGCAAGTTTATTATGATAAAGACGCTGACCTTTCTCTGATCAAAGGCAAAACCGTTGCCATCATCGGTTACGGTTCACAAGGTCACGCACACGCAGCAAACCTGAAAGACTCCGGCGTAAATGTCGTCATCGGTCTGCGCCAAGGCGGCTCTTGGAAAAAAGCCGAAGCAGCCGGCCACGACGTACGCACCGTTGCCGAAGCAACCAAAGCAGCCGACGTTGTGATGATTCTGTTGCCTGACGAAAACCAACCTGTCGTATACAAAAACGAAATCGAGCCAAACTTGAAAGAAGGCGCAGTATTGGCATTCGCTCACGGCTTCAACGTACACTACAACCAAATCATACCCCGCGCCGACCTCGACGTTATCATGGTTGCCCCTAAAGGCCCAGGCCACACCGTACGCAGCGAATTCCTGAAAGGCGGCGGCGTACCTTCCCTGATCGCCGTTTACCAAGATAAAAGCGGCAAAGCACGCGACATCGCCCTGTCTTACGCAGCAGCCAACGGCGGCACCAAAGGCGGCGTAATCGAAACCAACTTCCGCGAAGAAACCGAAACCGACCTCTTCGGTGAACAAGCCGTATTGTGCGGCGGCGTGGTCGAATTGATCAAAACCGGCTTCGAAACCCTGACCGAAGCAGGCTATGCCCCAGAAATGGCCTACTTCGAATGCCTGCATGAAATGAAGCTCATCGTTGACCTGATTTACGAAGGCGGCATCGCCAACATGAACTACTCCATTTCCAACAATGCAGAGTACGGCGAATACGTAACCGGCGTCGAAGTCATCAACGACAAATCCCGCGAAGCCATGCGCAACGCCCTCAAACGCATCCAAACCGGTGAATACGCTAAAATGTTCATCCAAGAAGGTGCCGTCAACTACGCCAGCATGACAGCCCGCCGCCGTCTGACCGCCGACCACCAAATTGAAAAAGTCGGCGCTCAACTGCGTTCCATGATGCCTTGGATTGCCAAAAACAAACTGGTTGACCAAGACAAAAACTAATCTGTCTTTCAATCAAATAAAACCTGCCCGAGCAATCAGGCAGGTTTTTTATATATTTGCAAACCCAATACACTATAAATTCCAATTACCAAGGCCGAGAGCTGTGCAAAATTCCCCAAAATCTCCTAAATGTTTTGGTGGGAATTTAAGGAATTTTGGGGAATTCTGCACAGGTTTCAAGCCGTTATGTGATCGAACAATGCTTCGGTACGCTGCACTGTAAATTCTGCTACGCCCGAGCTGTCTATTTTGGTTTGCTCAAAGTGAGTGCACAAAAACATCTGAAGGCGATGTGTTTAAACCTTTTGAAAGCGGCTAACACCTGTTGTCACCTAAAAGGCGGCCCGGATTCCTGATTATTGGGTATCCTAGGGGATTTAAGGGGGTATTTGAGTAGGATCGGTGAATATTTGAAACGAAAACAGCTGAAACCTGTCCTTAGGTTTCAGCTGTTGGGTAAAAAGAAATTTTGCAAAGGTCTCGGCCTTTTGAATTACAACAGACTGCTAAAGATATATTCATTTATCTTTGGCTACTGTCCTGATTAATTCATCAAATAAATTCAAAACATAATCTAAGCATAAAAAAATGCGGCCTAAATAGGCCGCATTTACTTTGCTTCGTCTTTTCAGACGGCCTTTTCAGGCCGTCTGAAAGTCAGATTACCATTGGTAACCAACTGCTGCGGTAGCACCGAAGTGACCACGTGAGTTGCCGGAAGCAGTACCTTTGATGATCCAGTTACCACCATCGGAGATGCTAGAGAAGCCGACAGCGTAACCGGTTTCACCGCGGTAGTGACCGCCACCGATAGCCAACATGCTCTTACCTGGCAAGTAAGCTTGTGGCAGACCGGCAGTAGCCAAGGCTTGAGCCACACCTGCGCGGGCGTTGTTGTCAACCTTGTTCACATTGCTGTTCACATCGCCGAATTTTTGGTTCAGCTGGTCAACGTTAACCGCATCGGTACCGTTCTTACCTGGAGCAACATTTTTAATAGTAGTGTTGCCGGCATCGATACCACCTTGGTTGATGGTTACAGGACCTGCTTTCAGTTCGTTAGTAGTAACACTGTTAACGGTCAGATCAGGGTTCAAGCTGACTTTCAGCGCATCGCCGTCTTTCTTAACGAAGATGTTTTGAACTTCTTTCTCTGAAGTCTTACCGGTTGCTTTGTCGAATACTTGAACTTTAGTACCCGCATCACCTTTAATCTGAATAGTGTTATTCAGAGGTTTGGAGATAGAGTGCTCTTTATCAACAATACCAGTCTCATCAACCAGACCGAAGGTGCCGTCAGCATCTTTACCATCTTTACCGTCTTTACCATCTCTAATGATGGTGGTGGTGGTGTTACCGTTACCGTCTTTGATGGTTACAGTATGTTCGCCTTTAGCTGTAGTTTCAACTTTAGCTTCAGCGTTCTTACCATCTTTCACAACTTTAGAAGTGGTATTGATAACATTACCATCTTTATCCAAGTTTCTAACAGTGATAGTGGTTTTACCTTCAGCATCATCACGTGTAACTTCAGCTTCAGCTGACTTACCATTATCACCGGTTGCACCAGTTGCGCCGGTATCACCTTTGGCACCTTGAGCACCGGTATCACCTTTAGCACCTTGGGCACCAGTGTCACCTTTGTCGCCTTTAGCGCCTTGGTCACCTTTAATACCTTGGTCACCTTTATCGCCTTTGTCGCCTTTGACACCTTTATCGCCTTGGTCACCTTTGGCACCAGTTGCACCGGTAGCGCCAGTTGCACCGTCTTTAACGATAGTAGTAGTAGTGTTACCGTTACCGTCTTTGACAGTTACAGTGTGAGTGCCGTTGCCGTTGTCTTTAACTTCGGCTTCAGCGTTCTTACCGTCTTTAACGATAGTGGTAGTAGTTTTACCGTCGCCATCGGTGATGGTTACAGTGTGAGTACCGTTGCCGTTGTCTTTAACTTCGGCTTTGGCGTTCTTACCGTCTGCACCGTCTTTAACGATAGTGGTAGTGGTATTACCGTCGCCATCGGTGATAGTTACAGTGTGAGTGCCGTTGCCGTTGTCTTTAACGTCAGCTTTAGCATTCTTACCGTCTGCACCAGTGTCACCTTTAGCACCGGTATCACCTTTAGCACCGGTATCGCCTTTGTCGCCTTTAGCGCCTTGGTCACCTTTAATACCTTGGTCACCTTTATCGCCTTTGTCGCCTTTGACGCCTTTGTCGCCTTGGTCACCTTTGGCACCGGTATCACCTTTAGCACCGGTATCACCTTTATCACCTTTAGCACCGGTATCGCCTTTAGCAGCAGCTGTACCGTCTTTAACGATGGTAGTAGTGGTATTACCGTTACCGTCTTTGATGGTTACAGTATGAGTGCCGTCACCGTTGTCTTTAACGTCGGCTTCAGCATTCTTACCATCTGCACCAGTTGCACCGGTAGCACCGGTAGCACCGTCTTTAAGGATGGTAGTAGTGGTATTACCGTTACCGTCTTTGATGGTTACAGTGTGGGTGCCGTCGTTGTTCTTTTTAACTGAGGCTTCAGCATTCTTACCGTCTTTAACGATGGTAGTAGTGGTGTTACCTTCACCATCGGTGATGGTTACAGTATGAGTACCGTTGCCGTTGTCTTTAACGTCAGCTTTAGCGTTCTTACCATCTACGCCGTCTTTAACGATAGTAGTAGTGGTATTACCTTCGCCATCGGTGATGGTTACAGTGTGGGTACCGTTGCCGTTGTCTTTAACATCAGCTTTAGCGTTCTTACCATCTACACCGTCTTTAACGATGGTAGTAGTAGTTTTACCGTCACCGTCAACAACAGTCACAGTGTGAGTACCGTCACCGTTGTCATTAACTTTGGCTTCAGCGTTCTTACCGTCTGCACCGGTATCACCTTTGGCACCAGTTGCACCGTCTTTGACGATGGTAGTAGTAGTGTTACCGTTACCGTCTTTAATGGTTACAGTATGAGTACCGTTGCCGTTGTCTTTAACTTCGGCTTCAGCGTTCTTACCGTCTTTAACGATGGTAGTAGTAGTTTTACCGTCACCGTCAACAACAGTCACTGTGTGAGTACCATTGCCGTTGTCTTTAACGTCGGCTTTGGCATTCTTACCGTCTGCACCGGTATCACCTTTCGCGGCGGCTTTACCGTCTTTAACGATGGTGGTAGTAGTTTTACCGTCACCGTCAACAACAGTCACAGTGTGAGTACCGTCACCGTTGTCTTTAACTTCGGCTTTAGCATTCTTACCGTCTGCACCGGTATCACCTTTGGCACCAGTTGCACCGTCTTTGACGATGGCAGTAGTAGTGTTACCGTTACCATCTTTAATGGTTACAGTGTGAGTACCGTCGCCGTTGTCTTTAACTTCGGCTTCAGCGTTCTTACCGTCTTTAACGATAGTGGTAGTAGTTTTACCATCACCGTCAACGATGGTCACTGTATGAGTACCGTCGCCATTGTCTTTAACATCAGCTTTGGCATTCTTACCATCGGCACCAGTTGCACCGTCTTTAACGATGGTAGTAGTGGTGTTACCGTTACCGTCTTTGATGGTTACAGTGTGGGTACCGTCGCCGTTGTCTTTAACGTCGGCTTCAGCGTTCTTACCATCTGCACCAGTTGCGCCGGTATCGCCTTTGGCACCAGTTGCACCATCTTTAACGATGGTAGTAGTAGTGTTACCGTTACCGTCTTTGATGGTTACAGTGTGGGTACCGTCGCCGTTGTCTTTAACGTTGGCTTCAGCGTTCTTACCGTCGGCACCAGTGTCACCTTTAGCACCAGTTGCACCGTCTTTAACGATGGTAGTAGTGGTGTTACCGTTACCGTCTTTGATGGTTACAGTGTGAGTACCGTCGCCGTTGTCTTTAACGTCAGCTTCAGCGTTCTTACCGTCGGCGCCAGTGTCACCTTTAGCACCAGTTGCACCGTCTTTAACGATGGTAGTAGTGGTGTTACCGTTACCGTCTTTGATGGTTACAGTGTGGGTACCGTCGCCGTTGTCTTTAACATCAGCTTCAGCGTTCTTACCGTCGGCACCGGTTGCGCCGGTATCGCCTTTGGCACCGGTTGCACCGTCTTTAACGATGGTAGTAGTGGTATTACCGTTACCGTCTTTGATGGTTACAGTGTGGGTACCGTCGCCGTTGTCTTTAACGTCGGCTTCAGCGTTCTTACCGTCGGCACCAGTGTCACCTTTGGCACCAGTTGCACCGTCTTTAACGATGGTAGTCGTGGTGTTACCGTTACCGTCTTTGATGGTTACAGTATGAGTACCGTCGCCGTTGTCTTTAACGTCGGCTTCAGCGTTCTTACCGTCGGCACCAGTTGCACCAGTCGCGCCGGTATCGCCTTTGGCACCAGTTGCACCGTCTTTAACGATGGTAGTAGTGGTGTTACCGTTACCGTCTTTGATGGTTACAGTATGAGTACCGTCGCCGTTGTCTTTAACGTCGGCTTCAGCGTTCTTACCGTCGGCACCAGTGTCACCTTTAGCACCAGTTGCACCGTCTTTAACGATGGTAGTAGTGGTGTTACCGTTACCATCTTTGATGGTTACAGTATGAGTACCGTCGCCGTTGTCTTTAACGTCGGCTTCAGCGTTCTTACCATCTGCACCGGTTGCACCAGTTGCGCCGGTATCGCCTTTGGCACCAGTTGCACCGTCTTTAACGATGGTAGTAGTGGTGTTACCGTTACCGTCTTTAATGGTTACAGTATGAGTACCGTCGCCGTTGTCTTTAACGTCGGCTTCAGCGTTCTTACCGTCGGCACCGGTTGCACCAGTTGCGCCGGTATCGCCTTTGGCACCAGTTGCACCGTCTTTAACGATGGTAGTAGTGGTATTACCGTTACCGTCTTTGATGGTTACAGTGTGAGTACCGTCACCGTTGTCTTTAACTTCAGCTTCAGCGTTCTTACCGTCTTTAACGATAGTGGTAGTGGTGTTACCTTCACCATCAGTGATGGTTACAGTGTGGGTACCGTCGCCATTGTCTTTAACTTCGGCTTTAGCGTTCTTACCATCTACACCATCTTTACCATCTTTAACGATAGTAGTAGTGACTGAACCGGTCTCAAGATCAGTAATAGTGATTGTATGGGTACCGTCACCATTATCTACAACTTCACCTGTGATGCTGCCACCTTTTTCACCAGTATCACCTTTAGCGCCGGTATCACCTTTTTCACCTTTGTCGCCGGTTGCGCCAGTGTCACCTTTTTCACCTTTGTCGCCGGTTGCGCCAGTTGCGCCGGTGTCACCTTTTTCACCTTTGTCGCCGGTCGCGCCAGTAGCACCAGTGTCACCTTTTTCACCTTTGTCGCCGGTTGCGCCAGTTGCGCCGGTGTCACCTTTTTCACCTTTGTCGCCGGTTGCGCCAGTGTCACCTTTTTCACCTTTGTCGCCGGTTGCACCAGTAGCGCCGGTGTCACCTTTTTCACCTTTGTCGCCGGTTGCGCCAGTTGCGCCGGTGTCACCTTTTTCACCTTTGTCGCCGGTTGCACCAGTAGCACCGTCTTTACCATCTTTACCGTTTTTACCGTCTTTAACGATGGTAGTAGTTACTGAGCCATCACTTTCATCAATAATAGTGATGGTATGAGTACCGTCGTTGTTATTTACAACTGTACCAGTGACGCCGCTGCCTTTTTCGCCAGTATCACCTTTTTCGCCGGTATCACCTTTAGGGCCAGCAGGACCAGTATCGCCTTTAGCACCAGTTGCACCTGTATCGCCTTTAGGACCAGTCGCGCCAGTTGCACCTGTATCGCCTTTAGGGCCAGGCGCACCAGTAGCGCCGGAAGCACCAGTAGAACCACCACCGATTACGCTCAGGGTGTATTCGTTAGTGCCGTTTGAAGTCATCTTCAGGCCGTCACCAGCGATCAGTTTCAGGGTGTTATTGGCATTTGATTTAGGATCGTATTTGTATGTACCTACAGCTGGTGAGCTACCGCTACCATCGTGACCTTGGAATACAAACGGATTCAGGTTTTCGATACGATTTGCAACAGCGTACAATTGAGAGCCGTTGATTGCATCGGTAGAAGTTGCAGAGATACGACCTGCGGCAACGTTTTGGATTTGACGTTCGTTACCTGCAGAACCTACAGACAATACTGCGCCATTGCCCAAACCGCTGGTTGCACCTGCGAAGCCGCTGTAAGTGTAGCTGCCAACAGTAGCAGTGTTAGTAGGTACGAAGTTGCTGGTTGTAGAACCGTTACCCAAAGCTACGCTGTTTTCGATAGTAGATTTAGCTTCAGTACCCAAAGCCAGAGTGTTTTTAGCTGTTGCTTGAGCACCGTTACCCAGAGCAGTTGCATATTCACCGCCATTAGCTTGAGCACCACGGCCCAATGCAATTGCTTGTTTAGAAGCAGCGTTACTTTGTACGCCCAAAGCTACTGAGTATTTACCAGTTGCTGTAGCAGCAGGACCGAATGCTGCAGCAGAAGTACCGTCAGCTACGGAACCACGACCGATTGCTACGTCAGAACCTTGTTTGGCTTGAGCGTCGCCACCCAATGCTACCGCGCCGTTTGCCAGAGCTTTAGAGCGCTCACCGATGGCTGTTGCTACGATACCGGTTGCTTGAGCTTCTGTACCGATTGCCATTGCCGAACCGGCATTATTTACTACGCCGTCGCCATCAGCGCCAGTAGAAGTACCGTCAGCTGTAGCAGAATGACCTACGGCAACGTCAGCAGCTTGCTTAGCAGTTGCACCGTTACCTTGAGCGATAGAGTTATTGCCAGCAGCTTTAGATTGAGTACCCAAAGCGATAGAGTTGTTACCGATTGCTTTAGCAGCAGAACCTGCTTTATTACCGAAATTACCATCCATCGCACCGCCAATAGCTACAGAATTTTCACCTGTTGCTTGAGCAGATGCACCACCAGCAAATGAGCCTGTGCCATTAGCTTGAGACAACACGCCGATAGCGGTAGCACGGTGAGCAGTTGATTCAGCATAAGCACCGACACCAATTGCGTTATCACCTCTAGAAACTGATTTAGTACCGACAGCAATGGAGTTATTGTTAGACGCAGTGGCAGTTTGACCCACAGCAATAGAGTTAGACTGAGCAGCAGTAGCGTTAGAACCTACAGCAATTGCAGCTTCTTTATTGGCTTGCGCATATGGACCAACTGCAACTGTCAGATTACCTTCTGCTTTTGTATATGAACCAACGCCGACAGCTTGAATACCTGACGCATTTGCGCTAGTACCTGCTGCAATCGCGTGGTCTTGGCTTGCCACAGTATCTTTACCGACAGCAATAGCATTGGTCCAAGCACCATGAGCGTTGTTACCAATAGCGATAGAATCTTGTTTTTCAGCGTTTGCATGCGTACCTACAGCAACTGCAGCAGCATTTGCATTGGAGTTATCACCAATAGCTGTTGCAAATTGTGCACCAGCATTTGCACGGTTACCGAATGCACTTGCGGAGTCTTGAGTAGCAGTTGCACGGTTACCTACTGCAGTCGCACGAATTTGAGTTGCTTGGGCTACATTACCGATTGCAACAGAAGCTTCACCACTTGCAACAGAGCTTACACCCATTGCAGTCGATGCACCGCCGGTTGCGATATTGTTATTACCCACAGCCAATGCTGCGTTTGCAGTCGCAGTATTGTTCGCACCGTAAGCAATAGTGCCATCTTGACTGCTGGCAGTATTTTGATAACCCACTACAACAGAGTTGACACCAACGTTTCTGTTAGAACCGTTGTAAGTACCATCAGGAGTAATGTCTACTGCACTACCTCCCAATCTTACAGCGGCCTCTGCTCCGCTAGATGCCATCAAAGCACCTGCAGCAACCACCGCAGCAGCTACGGCTTTACGCTTGTCAGAAGCGGATTTTTTGCCGTGTGCATGGCTGATTTCGGAAACCGCGGTCCATGTCTGGGTCGCGTGGTTCCAAATGACTTTAAAGACTTTATTCATATCGATTTTCCTGTAAGGGGTTTGATTTCTTTTGGGACGTTTGCTCGGCTATAAACCGCCTGCCCATACATATGCCGCACTTCAGAGTCTCCCCTTTATGCGGTTTTACGTCGTAATCTCTTGTATGCAATTCCCGTGCCAAAAGTCTCCACTCGGCCGAATAACAGCTAAAAGCCTGTTTTATGGGATTTTATGCTGATACATTTCCGGAAGCATGTGAAGTTTGGGAAACGATGTGCCGTTTTTTGTCAGCTTGTTTCTTAACAAGTCACTTTTTGTCAGCTTCTATCAATGCATTCGGAATCCTTGTCCAAATTTTATATGCGTTTGGTTTCGTAAATCAACTCTTCCGATAAAGTGTTATTTTTTCGGACTCAACGGTCATGCCCGTTAGATTTACTTGTTGCTTTTTTTAAACGGATTTTCTAGCTATTTGATTTTACTTTTTTATTCTCAAACAATAATGATTACTAAATAATATATGATTTGAATAGTTTCTTTAGTGATAGATTTAGATGTGGGCTTTTATTTAGAGAATTAATGAGATTTGTATTGAAGGTTGATTTGAATCATGTAATGGGTTTATACAGTCTGTTTTCAGACGGCCTTTGACGTTTCCTAACATATAAATAGTGAACAAATGATACGAATTTATGCGCTATTGAGCCGCTAAATAGTATAAAAAAGGCAAGTGTAAAACTTGCCTTTACGTTTGGGATTTGTTTGTTCTCTATTGTAGAAAACTGTGTTGTTTTTCAGACGGCCTTACCAACGGAATGTTTGGGTCACGCCTGCGGATGCGCCGTTGTTGCCTGCATAGCCGTAGCCGCCGGTATGGCTGGAGGCGCAGGCGGTGAGTGTGGCAAGGGTCAGGATGAGGAGGATGTGTTTCATGTTTTTTCTCTGAGTGGGTTGGTTTTAGACTTGGGACGTTTTGTTGCCGTATGAATCGGAATGGATATGGCTTTGTTGCTTTGTCTTGATTTAATGTATTGAAAAAGGCCGTCTGAAAATGGGTTTCAGACGGCCTTTATTTTATATCAGCTTATTAGTAACAAGAATATTTGAAATCCTAACTACTTATCCGCCCTGCTTACTCATCTGCAGTCAAACGGCGAATAAAAGCAGCAAAGCTGTCGGCAATATATTCTTCATGAAAATTATCCAAATAAATATTGATAACCGGTGGCTCACCATCGGCATTTATGTTGCGATAATCCAGCGCAAAAAATCCGTGTCCGCTATCTTCTTCGGCAAAGTAAACGCCAATATGCGGTAATGCGTGATTTTTAGGATCTTCCAAAAAACGACTGCCCATTTTACCGCACAGGGCATTATTATTCGTAAAACCAATTCCATATATACCACGAACCATAAGTTCGCATTCATATCCATCCGTATCGGTATAACGAAAAAAACAACGTTTCAAACTACCGCCATTTTTCTGGCGCATCAAAGCGATATAGTCAATGGGCAGAGAATAGCCCAGCTCCTCTTCCACACGCGCAATAATCTCATCCGTAAGCGGCGTATCCCCTTCAAAACCTTCGTCATAGTTAACAAAAAGATTGGCAGCAAAATCTGCCAACTCGGTTTGGCTAAAAGACATGACTTATCCCATATATTAAAACTTAGGCCGTCTGAAATCGGTTTTCAGACGGCCTTTATTTTATATCAGCTTATTAGTGGCGGAAATGGCGGATGCCGGTTACGACCATGGCGATGCCGTGTTCGTCCGCTGCATCGAAGACTTCTTGGTCGCGCATGGAGCCTGCCGGATGGATGATGGCTTTGATGCCCTGCTCGGCAATGACATCTACGCCGTCGCGGAATGGGAAGAAGGCATCGGAAGCGGCACATGCACCGTTTAAGTCCAAACCTGCGTCCTGCGCTTTGCGGGCGGCGATGCGGGTGCTGTCCACGCGGCTCATTTGGCCTGCGCCGATGCCGTAGGTTTGGCCGCCTTTGCCGAAGACGATGGCGTTGGATTTGACGTATTTGGCGACGTTCCAGACAAACAGCAAATCGTTCCATTCTTGCTCGGTCGGTTGGCGTTTGGAGACGACTTTCAAATCGGCGCGGTTGAGACGGTGAATGTCGGGGGTTTGTACCAACAGTCCGCCGCCGACGCGTTTGAGTTCAAAGAGGTTCGCGCCTGCCTCAAGCGGCACTTCCAATACACGCACGTTTTTCTTGGCGGCGGCGATTTCGAGGGCTTCGGCGGTGAACTTCGGCGCCATGAGGACTTCCATAAATTGGTTGTCGGTAATTTGTTTGACGGTTTCGCCGTCCACTTCGCGGTTGAAGGCGATGATGCCGCCGAACGCGCTGGTGGTGTCGGTGGCGTAGGCGAGTTTGTAGGCAGTCAATGTATCGGCTGCAACGGCAACGCCGCACGGGTTGGCGTGTTTCACGATCACGCAGGCGGGCGCGTCGAAGGATTTGACGGCTTCCCAGGCGGCATCGGCATCGGCGATGTTGTTGTACGACAATTCTTTGCCTTGAAGCTGTTTGTAGGCGGAAAGGCTGCCTGCGGCGGGGTAAATATCGCGGTAGAACGCGGCGCGTTGGTGCGGATTTTCGCCGTAGCGCATGTCTTGCACTTTAATCCAGCTTTGGTTGAACTGGCTTGGGAATTCGCCGATTTGGGGCTGACCGCTCAAGACGTCGTCTGAAAGCGAGGTCAGGTAGTTGGAAATCATACCGTCGTATTGGGCGGTATGGCTGAATGCTTTGCGTGAAAGGTTGAAACGGGTTTTGTCGCTCAAGGCGCCGTTGTTGGCTTCGAGTTCGGCAGCGATGGCCGGGAAATCGGCTGTGTCGGTAACGATGGCGACGTGTTTCCAGTTTTTCGCGGCGGAGCGCACCATAGTCGGACCGCCGATGTCGATGTTTTCAATCGCGTCTTCCAGTGTGCAGTTTGGCTTGGCGATGGTGGCGGCGAAGGGGTAAAGGTTGACGCACACTAAATCGATATTGCCGATGCCGTGTTCTTCCATCTTGGCGACATGTTCGTCCAAATCGCGACGTCCGAGGATGCCGCCGTGGATTTTCGGATGCAGGGTTTTCACGCGGCCATCGAGCATTTCGGGAAAACCGGTATAGTCGGCAACTTCGATAACGGGAACGCCTGCATCAGCCAAGAGCTTTGCTGTACCACCGGTAGAGAGGATTTCTACACCGAGCTTGGTCAGGGTTTGGGCAAATTCGACTGCGCCTGTCTTGTCGGACAGGCTGATCAGGGCGCGTTTGATGGAAGACATGAGATTTCCTTTGTTGAAGGTTTAATCGATATGGGATGAATTTTCAGGGCGGTATTATCCGCTATTTTCGCCTTTTTGGCAGTAGGTTTTTATAGATATTGTTGACAATTTTATTGTAAAAGGCCGTCTGAAACTCGGTTTCAGATGGCCTGATGTTTTTGCCTATTTAAATCCCATTTTCTTTGCCACGCATACTGCGCCTGCCATGCCTGCGCATAAGGGCATGAGCAAGGCAACGGGGGCGTAGGTGAGTTCTAAAACAAAGACGATGGCCGTCAGGGGCATTTTGAGGGAAACGCCGAGGAAAACGGCGGCGCCGACAACGGCCGCGCTTTCGGACGACATGGCAGGAAAGAAAGTATTCCACGCGGCTGCGGCGGCAAAGGCGATGGTGCTGCCGAGCATCATGGACGGGGTAATCAGGCCGCCGTATGCGCCTGCCGCCAGCGCCATCAAGACGACCAGCCATTTGACGGCGGTCAGCTTAAGGCTGTGTTGCCAGTCGGTCATGCCGCCAAAGGTCAATTGGTTGCCTGCTTTGCCGTTTCCCAAAATTTCGGGAAACCAAACAGCAATCGCGCCGATGAGTGCAAACATGCAGACGGCCAAGGGAATGATTTTGATGTTGTCGCGCTTGATGAAGGGGAATTTTTGGGCGGTGCGCTGGAAAAAGACGGCGGCTGCGCCCAGTATCGGGCCGATGATGGCGGAAAACCAAAGTAATGAGGTGTTGATGGAAAGGTTGGCCGGATGATATTGCTGCACGTCGCCCAGACCGATGCGTGCGACGGCGGTGGCGATGACGGAAGTCAGCAATGCGGCGGCGACGGCTTGCTGCGTCCATACGCCCAGCATGGCTTCGAGGATGAAAAGTGTGGAGGCGAGCGGCACGTTATACACGGCCGCCAAACCTGCACCCGAGGCACACGCGATGACCAGTCTTGCATCGTCTTCGCTCAATCCGAAACGGTTGACGCCGACTGAGGCGAAAGTGGCGGTCATTTCGCGCGGCGCAACTTCGCGGCCGAGCGGCGAGCCCAGCCCGACAGTAATGATTTGCAACAGGGCATGGCTGACGGTTTCAAAAAACGGAAAACCGGCGAGCGGATTTTTAACCACGGCTTTGATACCCGGTTGAGGTCTGCCGTAGCGTTTAAGCAACCACCACCCCAAGCCGACCACCACGCCGCAACAGGTCACGACCACGACACGCCGCGCAGGACTTGCCTGCGCTACGCCCTCTCGGAATGAAACGTATAGGCCGTCTGAACCGTAACCATAGGCAAGATGTTGAATCGTATGCATGATTTCGGTTAATACAATGCCGACCATGCCGCCGATGATGCCGGTAATGATGAGGGCGGCCCAGAGTTTATGAGTGTCTTTCACGGGTTTTGACTTGAGGTAGTAATGGTTTGATCAAAGCGTTTTTCGGGAGAACTATTGTCCGCCTAAGGGATAGTTTTTGGGGACGACGTGGGTTTTGCCGTTATAAGGGAAAATATATTTCTGATTTTTATAATTTTTCTTTCCTGATACGCCGCTGAGTTTTGCAGTCAACGCCCATACGCCGGATACGGCAGGACGGCTTTTGTCAAAAGCAATTTTGGCTTCCATGCTGGTATATCTGTCTTTGCAGTCTCGTTTTTCACGCCCTTTCAATTCATCGCAATCGCCAAAATATGCGCCGTTATCGTTACCGCTGAGAATAAAGCTTTTACGGATGCGGTTGCTATCATCGGTAAACAGGAAGTTTTGCGAAGTCGTCGTGTCGCCTTGGCCTGTATAACTTGACTCGGCAACATAGCCCCAGTTTTGCGCGCCTACCTGAACAAACTTCCACGCCTTATTCTCCGGCACATCCCCCCATGCGCCGATTTCATCTCTTCCGTGCTGTTTGATTGCCCACTTGCCGTCTGTTTTTTCCAAAACAAACAATTCTGCCAGGCCGGGAGAAGCATGGGCGTCCTGTTTTATTTTTTGTTCCATATCGTAGGCAAAACCTGTGTACAGCACATAGCGCGCGGCTTTGCTGTTGCGTGTGACGGTATGGTCGGCAACGGGTTTCATGCAATACATGATGTTGTTAGATGGTGCCTGTCCGTCTTTCGGCGGCTCGGTAAGCTGGCATTTGTGCGCGGCAAGCGGTCGGTTGTAATGCTTGGCAATGACGGCCTGTACGGCGGCTTTGTCGTTATCGGGTGCAGCCGACGCCAAAACGGGGCAGGCAAGCAAAAGCAGGGAGATGATGCGTTTCATAGAAATTTTCCCAAAATGTTTGATTGAAAAAGTACGGCGACTTCAGGCCGTCTGAAACTGTTTTCAGACGGCCTTTTTGTGTTTGCTGCCGATACGCGCCAACATACCGGCGACAAAAGTGGACGAAATGACGACGGTAATGCCCAGCGCGGCCATGCTGCTTAAATGTTCGCCCAAAATCAACACCGCCATGATAACGCCGATAACAGGCTCGAGCGAAATCAGCAGGCCGGAGACGTTGGCAGGGACTTTATTCATGCCTTTGTTCCACAACAGATAGGCCAGCCAGCTGCAGCCGATCCCCATATACAACACCGACAGCGTACCGCCCCACGACCAATTGATTTGATAGCTGTCTGCCAACACCAGCGAAAACGGCAGGCACAACAGCGCCGCCGCCGCCATGGAAGCCGCGGTAAATGCGGGCGCACCGATACGGGCAATCATTTTTTGGCTCGGACGTATCACGCCGGCGAAACCGAATCCTGCGAGCAAAATCAGCAAACAGCCGAACCAGTCAATCGTACCGCCCTCTTCCGCGCCGCCCAATACCATCATGCCCACGCCGGCAAACGCCGCCGCGCAGCAAATCCAGTGGTACAGTTTGGCTTTGTCGTTGAAGAAGAAATGGCCGACAAAGACGACCAGCAAAGGCTCCAGCCCGACCATGGTAATCGCGCTGGCGGCAGATGTGTATTTCAAACCGATAAACTGGAGCATCAAAACGACAACGTAGTTGACAAAGGAAATCCACAACAAGGGCTTCCACTCGCTCCGCGGAATCCTACCCAAATGACGGCGGCACGACGGCAGCACCATCAATGCGGCAATCAACAACCGCGCCTCGACCATCAGCGCCGGGTCGATCATCTCGTAAGAATACTTGGCAGCGATAAAAGAGCTGCCCCAAATCAGCAGGGCAAGTATTTGATAGAACATGGTCCGACCTTTTAAAAAGGGTTAATCGTTTCTTCTCTATATTTATTATTCAGACGGCCTGAAGGGTTGGCCTTTTTTATTTTGTCTGCGTCAGCGAATCCAAAAAGTCGAAGAGTTTGGCATTCATTTCACTGAAATCCGCCGCTGCGATTTTATCCGGATGCTGGACATAAGTTTGGACTTGGCTTTGTTCGGCTACATTTTCGCGCCCGTCCGCCGCAATCAGCAGCCCGACGGCTTCACGGTCAAACTCCAAATGGGCCTGGAAGGCATAATGTTTGGGCGCAAAACGGATAATCTGGCGCGGACAGCCTTTGCTGGTTGCCAACACAACCGCCTTATCCGTCAAACCGGGCATATCACCGTGCCAATGGCCGGTATCCAGGGTTTTGCCCAACAGGGAAACATGGGCATCCGCCAAACCTTCCGCCGTCAGCTCAATCGGATAAATGCCGATTTCACGCTCAGGGCTGCGCGTGTGGCGCGCGCCGTAGGCAACGGATAAAAGCTGCGCACCCAAACACACGCCGACAATATATTTATCCGCCGCAATCGCCTGACGCATCAGGCGCAGCTCGGATTGGGGGTCGTAATACGGGAATGCCTGCCTGTCTTCATCAGGCGATTGCGGCCCGCCCATCACAATCAAAAAATCTATATCGTCCACATTGTCAGGCAGGGCTTCCCTTTCGTACACTTTGGTCGCACTGATGTTATGCCCGTGCCATTGCGCCCATTTCAAATATGCGCCCGGCACTTCAAATGCCTCGTGCAGGATGAAATGGATATTTAATTTATTCGGATTTTGCATTCTTATTTCTCCTCCGACCGTCAGGACGGGTTGCCCTGCCGTATTACAGCATACCGTGCTGTTGTAATTTTTTACGCAGGGTATTGCGGTTCAAGCCCAAAATGACCGCCGCTTTAGACTGGTTGCCGCCACATTGCTCCATCACGCAGGCAAGCATCGGCTTTTCCACTTGATGCAACACCATATCATACACGCCGCAAGGTTCCGTACCATCCAAGTCTTTGAAATATTGTCGTAAGTTTTGTTCAATACATTGCGCAATGTCAGTCGTCGTTTGATTCATCGTGATTGTCTTTCTTTAGATTTGTTTTTAAATGGATTTATTTTTAAATGATGAGGCCGTCTGAAACCCTTTAGCCTTCCCGATAGTGGCATACCCAGCGGTCGGTTTTCTCTGAAAGCGTCTCAAGATAGGCGGCAAGGGTATCGTATTGTGCCGCGGCGCTCTCCAAGCGGTTGATATCCCGGCGTGTTTGCTCGCCGTCGGGCATGGCGTCGATGTACCAGCCTATGTGTTTGCGGGCGATGCGCACGCCGGCGACTTCGCCATAAAACGCGTGCATGGCGCGGATGTGGTTCAAAATGGTGGCGTTGCATTCTGCCAAGCTCAAGGCCGGCGGCAAAACGCCATGTTCGGCGTAATGTTTTAAATCACGGAAGAGCCACGGCCTGCCTTGTGCGCCGCGCCCTATCATGATACCGTCGGCGGCGGTTTGTTTGAGGACGGCGGCGGCTTTTTGCGGCGAAGTGATGTCGCCGTTGACCCAAACGGGGATGTTCAGACAGCCTTTGGTTTCGGCAATCAATTCGTAACGCGCTTCGCCTTTGTACATCTGCGTGCGTGTGCGGCCGTGGATGGCAAGGGCTGCGATGCCTGATTCTTCGGCGATTTTGGCGATGGTCGGCAAGTTTTGATGTTCATCGTGCCAGCCCAAACGGGTTTTGAGGGTAACGGGTACGTCCACCGCGTTGACAACGGCTGCCAAGATTTCGGCAACCAGCGACTCGTTTTGCATCAACGCGCTGCCGGCTTGAACATTGCAGACTTTTTTGGCCGGGCAGCCCATGTTGATGTCAATCACCTGCGCACCTAAGCCGACGTTATACCGCGCGGCTTCCGCCATCTGCTGCGGATCGCTGCCGGCAATCTGGACGGCCACCACGCCGCCCTCGCCTTCAAAATCGCTGCGGCGCAGGGTTTTTTTGGTATGGCGCAAGGTCGGGTCGCTGGTCAGCATTTCGCACACTGCCCACCCTGCGCCAAACTCGCGGCAAATCCGGCGGAACGGTTTGTCCGTAATCCCTGCCATGGGGGCGAGTGCGATGGGGTTGTCAATGAAATAGCCGCCGATGTGCATGATGTGTGCGCCGAATTGAAGGGGCTGAAATTGTACAATTTTTAAGCAACTTTTCCAATCGTATTTACATGTTGCACAATGAAAAAGGCCGTCTGAAACTGGGTTTCAGACGGCCTTTTCAGCCAGAACATTTAAATAAACAACATGACAACCATCTGCACTGCGGTCTGAATCATGTCGATAATCGGCCAAATCAGTTTGGCCAGCAGGCCTGTAAACAACAGGATCAGGATAATCCATGTGCCGTATGGCTCGATTTTACGGAACTGCATGGACTGCTTTGCATTGAGGAAGGTATCGATAAAAATACCGCCGTCCCAAGGCAAAATCGGAATAAGGCTGAATGCGACCCAAATCGAGTTCACCATCACGCCGTAACCGGCCATCTGTGCCAACGGTGCTTGATAAGACTCAGGCACATACGCGGCAAGTACGACCACAAAACCCCAAAAGAACGCCAAAATCAGATTAGCAATCGGGCCTGAAATCGACACCCAACGCCACGCGCGGCGCGGATCGCGGAAATTGCGCGAATCGATGGGCATGGGACGCGCCCAGCCGAACAGAAAACTGCCTATCATCAGACACACCAGCGGCACGACAATCGTACCGACAGGATCGATGTGCGGCAGCGGATTGAGCGTCAAACGTCCAAGCTGCTCGCCGGTATGGTCGCCCCAATAACGCGCCGTATAACCGCGTGCCACTTCGCGCACGGTAATGGCCAACAACACAGGCAATACTGCCAGCAGAAATACGCCTAAATCAAAATTTGCAAACATGTTTTTCCTTATCAAACACGCCGTCTGAAAACAAAAAATATCCTTAAATACCCTTTCAGACGGCCTGAGGCTTTAATCTTCCTGTTTTTTGTCCGAACCGAAAGACTCTTTCAGCTCTCGCCAAGTAATGCCTTTACCTTGCGGATTCAACTTGAAGACTGATTACTACAAAGTAATGGCGAATATCTTTAATAAAAGGCCTGTCATGCTGAAATTTAACACGTAGAACCGATTCCATAAAGGATTTCCAACGGCATGATTCATTGTTTCCCGCTATCATACCCAATTTGAGCGCCCTATCTATTTTAAGCCTAAAGGCCGTCTGAAACTTCAAATTCAGTTTCAGACGGCCTTTAATTTCCTATTTAAAATGTTTCAGCTGTTTTACAGGCTGTAATACATTTCAAATTCCAGCGGGTGCGGCGCCATGCGGATGCGGCGGACATCTTCTTCTTTGAAGGCGATGTAGCTGTCGATCCAGTCTTTGCTGAACACGCCGCCGCGCAGCAGGAATTCGTGGTCGGCTTTGAGGGCGGCCAGTGCTTCTTCCAAAGAGGCGCAAACGGTTGGCACCAATGCATCTTCTTCCGGAGGCAGGTCGTACAGGTTTTTATCGGCAGGGTCGCCCGGATGGATTTTGTTTTGAATGCCGTCCAAACCGGCCATCAACAAAGCGGCAAATGCCAAGTATGGGTTGGCGGTCGGATCAGGGAAACGCGCTTCGATACGGCGTGCTTTGCTGCTGTTCACAGACGGAATGCGGATGGAAGCGGAACGGTTTTTGGCGGAATATGCCAGTTTGGTCGGTGCTTCAAAATGCGGCACGAGGCGTTTGTAGGAGTTGGTGGACGGATTGGTAATCGCGTTCAGGGCTTTGGCGTGTTTGATGATGCCGCCGATGTAATAAAGTGCGGTATCGGACAAACCGGCATAGCCGTCGCCTGAGAACAGGTTTTGACCGTCTTTCCAAATGGATTGGTGGACGTGCATACCGCTGCCGTTGTCGCCCATGATGGGTTTGGGCATGAAGGTGGCGGTTTTGCCGAAGTTGTGGGCAACGTTTTGGATGACGTATTTCATGTCTTGGGTTTGGTCGGCACGTTTAACCAGAGTAGCAAAACGCGTGCCGATTTCCATTTGGCTGCCGGTACCGACTTCACTGTGGTGCACTTCCACTTCGATGCCGAGTTCTTCCAAAATATTGACCATGGCAGAACGCAGGTCTTGGCCGCAGTCAATCGGTGCAACAGGGGCGTAACCGCCTTTGACGGCCGGGCGGTGGCCGGTGTTTTGACCGTCCATGTGCAGGCCGCTTGACCATGCGCCGCTTTCAGAAGTGATTTCGTAACGGGTTTTGTGCATATCGGTTTCAAATTCTACGCCGTCAAAAACGAAGAATTCAGGCTCGGGGCCGAAATAGGCGGTGTCGCCGATACCGGAAGATTTCAAGTAAGCTTCAGCGCGGCGGGCGATGGAGCGTGGGTCGCGGTCGTAGCCTTGGCCGTCGGCAGGGTCGATGACGTCGCAGGTAAAGACAACGGTGGTATCGTCGTAGAAAGGATCGACGAAGGCTGTAGATGCATCGGGACGCAGCTGCATATCGGAAGCCTGAATGCCTTTCCAGCCGCCGATGGACGAACCGTCAAACGCCTGACCGTTTTCAAACCATTCTTCGGGATCGTCGAGGACGATGCGGGCAGGTACGGTAAAGTGGTGCTGCTTGCCTTTGGTATCGGTAAAGCGCAAATCTACGAAGCGGGCTTCGCTTTCTTCAATCAGTTTTACAGCGTCTTTGATGGACATCTTCAGCTCCTGAGGGATTGGGTATAATTTGTTATTCTATCACGGTAAGGCCGTCTGAAATACATCAGGGCGCCCGTTTTTACGCACTGAAATATAGTTTCAGACTGTTTGATTGTCAACAATTTTACATTACGCTTTCTTAACATAAAGACCGCTATAATAAGCACTCTTTTCTTTTGTTTCCGCAGAACCTGTTTTATGAACAATACCCCGCGTTACGCCGTTTTCGGCAATCCCGTTGCACACAGTAAATCACCGCAAATCCATCAGCAGTTTGCGCTGCAGGAAGGCGCGGCCATCGAATATGGGCGCATTTGTGCTGAAATCGGCGGTTTTGCCGAAGCTGTTGCGGCGTTTCGTGCCGAGGGCGGGCAAGGTGCGAATGTAACTGTCCCGTTCAAGCAGGAAGCTTTTGCGCTGGCGGATGAGCATTCCGACCGCGCTTTGGCTGCCGGCGCGGTCAATACGCTGGTGTGGTTGGAAGACGGCAGGATACACGGCGACAACACCGACGGTATCGGTTTGGCCAACGATATCACGCAGGTTAAAAACATTGCCATCGAAGGCAAAACCATTTTGCTTTTGGGCGCGGGCGGCGCTGTGCGCGGCGTGATTCCTGTTTTGAAAGAACACCGCCCTGCCCGTATCGTCATTGCCAACCGTACCCACGCCAAGGCCGAGGAATTGGCTCAGCTTTTCGGCATTGAAGCCGTCCCGATGGCGGATTTGAACGGCGGCTTTGATATCATCATCAACGGCACGTCCGGCGGCTTGAGCGGTCAGCTTCCAGCCGTCAATCCTGAAATTTTCCGCAACTGCCGCCTTGCCTACGATATGGTTTACGGCGAAGCGGCGCAAGCGTTTTTGAACTTTGCCCGAAGCAGCGGCGCGGCCGAAGTTTCAGACGGCCTGGGCATGCTGGTCGGTCAGGCTGCCGCCTCTTACCATATTTGGCGCGGATTTACGCCCGATATCCGTCCTGTTATCGAATACATGAAAGCCCTGTAACCATGTTCCGCATCATCAAATGGCTGATTGCCCTGCCCATCGGCATCTTCATTTTCTTCAACGCTTATGTGTACGGCAACATCATTACCTACCGCGCCGTCGCGCCCAGCAAAACCGCCTTCATGTCCATGCGCATGAGCCAGTTTGCAAGCGAAGGGCGCGATGTCGAGCTGGACTACCGCTGGGTGCCGTACGACCAAATCTCCGTCAACCTCAAAAAAGCCCTGATTGCTTCCGAAGACGCCAACTTTGCCGAACACAGCGGCTTTGACTGGAACGGCATCAAATACGCCATGAAACGCAATAAGCAAAGCGGCGAAGTCAAAGCCGGCGGTTCGACCATCAGTCAGCAGCTGGCGAAAAACCTGTTTCTTAACGAAAGCCGCAGCTACATCCGCAAAGGCGAAGAAGCGGCGATTACGGCGATGATGGAAGCGGTTACCGACAAAGACCGCATTTTTGAGCTGTATCTGAACTCAATCGAATGGCACTACGGCGTATTCGGCGCGGAAGCGGCGTCCCAGTATTTCTACAAGAAACCTGCCTCCGCCCTCACCCGCCAACAAGCCGCCAAACTCACGGCGCGCGTTCCGGCTCCGCTGTTTTACGCAGACCACCCTAAGAGCAAACGGATGCACAACAAAACCAATATCATCCTGCGCCGCATGGGTTCGGCAGAATTGCCCGAAAGCGATATGGATTAATTCAAAAGGCCGTCTGAACATTTCAGACGGCCTTTGTTTTTAGGCTTTCTCTTCCGGCTCCGGTACGTCAAACACTTGGCGCAGATAAGCGAGGAAGGTGTTGTTGGTGGTCATGGTTTTGCCCGGAGAGTCGGAGAGCTTGGCAACGGATTGGCCATTGCACTCGACGAGCTTCAAGACAATGTTCAAAGGCGTGTGTCCCAAATCGTTGGTCAGGTTGGTACCGATACCAAAACTGGTTTTGAAACGGTCTTTGAAGTATTGGTGCAACGCCCATGAACGCTCAATATCAAGGCCGTCTGAAAAGGTCAGCATTTTGGTGCGGCTGTCGATTTTGAGTTTTTTGTAATGCTCGTAGGCTTTGTCGCCCCAAACATAAGGATCGCCGCTGTCGTGGCGCAGACCGTCGAAGAGTTTGGCGAAATACAGGTCGAAATCGCGCAAGAAGGCATCCATGCCGACCACGTCTGTCAGGGCGATGCCGAGGTCGCCTCGGTATTCGTGTACCCAGCTTTCCAGCGCGGCTTTTTGGAAATTGCGCAAACGTACGTCCAAGGCTTGGAAGGCTTGGAGGAACTCGTGCGCCATGGTACCGATGGGTGTGATGCCGAGTTTTTTGGCCAGATAAACATTGCTGGTACCGCGCACGATATCGGGAGCGGCTTCTAATAAGGTGCGGATAACGTGTTCCTGCCATGCGAGGGTGTAGCGGCGGCGTGTGCCGAAATCGGAAATCAGGAATGGCGGATCATTCGGATTTTGTGTAGCCGCAATTTCCTTCAGCTGTTGCGCTTTGGCCTGCAGACGGCGCTCACCCTCTTCGATGACGGCTGGCGTTTCCAAGCGGCGGAAATAGAGTTCGTTGACGATGGCAAGAATGAAAATCTCGAAGAACATCGCCTGTATCATCGGGCCTTCGATGCGGATATTCAGACGGCCCTGATCGTCGGGGCTGACTTTGACGAAGCGGCGTTGGAGTTGGAAAAGTTCGAGATAATCGACAAAGTCGCTTTTGATAAAACGTAGGCTGCGCAGGTAGTCGAGTTCGTCATGGGTAAAGCGCAGCTGACACAGGGCATCGAGTTCGCGTTCCAAGTCTTCTTGAATATCGGCCAGCGGATACACCATCTCTTTGTTGCGGCAGCGGAATTCGTAGAGGCTGTGGGTTTGCGGGAATTGATGCAACACGACTTGCAGCATGGTGAATTTGTACAGGTCGGTATCAAGCAGGGATTGGATAATGGGCTGATAAGCAGACATAAGTTTTCTCTGAGTAAACGTGGGCGTTGAGGTATCAATTTTAATGGAAAAGGCCGTCTGAAAGAAACCTTATTCAGACGGCCTTTATCTTATTAATCCAGCTGCGCTACGGAAACCGGCAAAGAGCGGATGGTAGACAACATCGTGCTGGCATCTTTTTGCTGTTTGCGGAACGCGGCCATATTGGTCGGGGTCAGCTTCGGCGTCGGCAGGGCGACGGTAGTCGGGTTGACCGGCTGGCCGTTGACGCGTGCTTCGTAGTGCAGGTGCGGGCCGGTCGAACGGCCGGTTGTACCGACAAAACCAATCACTTCGCCGGCGCGGACTCTGCCGTCGGCAGGGCTGAACGCGCTCATGTGGCCGTACAGGGTTTCCACGCCGTTGGCATGGCGAATCATCACGGTATTGCCGTAACCGCCTTTCCAACCTTTGAAAATCACTTCACCATCGGCAGCGGCCTTAATCGGCGTACCGGTCGGCGCGGCATAGTCGATACCGGTGTGCATACGGACGGTATGCAGAACCGGGTGGACACGGTAGCCGAACGGAGAAGAAATACGCGTGTATGCAACAGGCTCGGTATTAAAGCCTTCTTTTTGTTGCAGGGACTTACCGTTTTGGTCGTAGTAGCTGCCGCTTTCTTCGTCGCCTTTGCCTTGGCTGTAATAATAGGCTTGATAAGTTTTGCCGTCTTTGACCACTTCAGCCGCCAAAATATCGCCGACCGCCATTTGTTGGCCGCGGAAATACATGCTGTTGTACAAAAGACGTACGGTATCGCCTTCTTTCAAATCGCTCATATTGAACGAGTCGGCAAAGATTTCTTTGAGCTGGATATACACTTCGGAAGGGATTTCGGCACGGAGCATATCGCCGATGGCGGAAGTGCGGATTTGCACGGAGCGCAGGGTCGGCATGGTTTTCATGTCGATTTCGGCATTGGAGATGCGCCATTTGCCCTTAACTTTTTCCAAAGCCACCAAGTTGCGTTCCAATTCTTCATCGGTAAAGAATTGAACGTCGGTCACTTGGCCTGAAGAATCGATGCGGATGTTGACGGATTGGTTGGTCCGCAGGTTTTTCATGTCAAGGTTGGCATTGTTTTTCGCCATGATTTGCTTGATGTCTTCTTGGTTGACACCCATGCGCGTCAAAACGTCTGCCAAAGAGTCGCCGGCTTGGACGGCTTCTTGCGCCCAATAGCTGGATTGATAGGTATTGGTTTCCACATAAACGGCAGGCAGCTCTTCGGAAATACGCTCGACTTTGAAATCGGTTTGTGCTGGTTGAGGGTCGGTAATGGCGTATGCGGTCATGATGCCTGAAGCCGGCAGCAGAAACGCTAAGAGGGTTGCTTTGAATCGAGTGGAATATTTGTTTTTAATCACGCGTTATCCTTAATGGGGCGGTCTGTTTTTTTAGGTTTGCAGAATGCCGGCACATCCGGCCTGCTGCGACCGCCTGCTGGTTTAAACAGTTTTGGGGATAAAGGACTTTGAGTCTTTTTTCCGATCTGAAAATCAGGTTTTCATTCGGAATGAATGAGGTCGTGTTTGAGATTGACGTTATTATCAGGGCTATTGTGTTGATTTACACCCTGTTTTTCTGAAATTTACGCCACGCATTTTAGCATGGCAGCCCGTTTTTTCCAAACCGGCCGTCTGAACGGCTCTTTTTCAGGGCGTAATGGCAAGGTTCCGAAACGCATCATTTGTCGCGTAAAATAACGGTTTTTCTATCTATTTGCGCTTATGAAGCTGACCCTCGCCCTTCCCTCGCTCAACCGCTTTGCCGACGAATCCGTCCCTGAGCTTGCCTTACCTGCTTTTAACCGTCTTTTGCGTTACGGCACATTACGCAAAGAAACACTCAGGCCGTCTGAATTTTACGGACGCCATTTGTGGAGCGGCAGCCTCATTGCCCAAGTGCAACGTTTACGCCACACAAGCCAAAAACGCACAGCCGCTTTTGCCTCTCCGGTTTGGCAACAGATGGGCATGCACCATGTCAACATTATCAGCGGTGAGTTTATCGGCATCCAAAAAGAGGAGGCGCAACGGTTATGTGCGGATTTGTCGGCGTTTTATCAAGATAAAGATTGGCAATTCGAGCCGCTTTGCGAAAGCATGTGGCTGCTCAGTATGCCGAGGATAGAAGATTGGGGGGCGGAATGTGTTTTGGATGTGTGCGGGCAGCCGGAAATGGACGGTCAGGCGCACGGCAAAGATGCGGTGTCTTGGTTGTCCATGCAGACGGAAATCCAAATGTTTCTCCACACGCATCCGATTAACCAAGCGCGTGAACAACAAGGATTGCCGGAAATCAACGGTTTGTGGCTGTGGAATGATGCGGACGGTACACAGTCTGCGGATATCGTCGCTTCAGACAGCGCATGGGCGCGTTTTTCGGATACGCCCAAACTCGATGCGCCGTATGATTTGAAGGCTTGGTTTGAGATGGTTCAAGAAACAGGCAACACGGTTTCAGACGGCCTTATCTTTTTGGACGACTTGGTTTCCACCTTACAGACAGGCGATGTTTGGGCGTACAAAGATATTTTGGAAAGCTGGGAAACCCGTTGGTTTGCGCCTTTATGGGACGCTCTTGATTCAGGCCGTCTGAAAACCGTGTGCATTGCCACAGACGGCGAAAACGGCGGCACGCTGGAAATCGGCCGCCGTTCAAAATGGGCGTTTTGGCGCAAAGCTAAAACGTTTAACGGATCGTGGTAAGCGGTTTTAAGCCTCCAACGCTTCCAGTTTGGCCGAAATTCTATCCCACACATCCTGCAACGGAATCGCTTTCAACAAACGGGTCGGATCGTTGGTATCGATGCTGTCGGGGTTAGGCAATTCGGCATAATCGCCGGCATAAATGACTTCCGCCTGCTCGGAATACGGACGCCATTTGTCCACCCATGACGCACCAAACAAAGCGATTTGCGGTTTATCCAAAGCGGCGGCGATGTGCATCGGTGCGGAATCTACACCGATAAACAGTTTGGCGCCCTCGATGGCCGCCGCCAATTCACGCAGGCTCAAGCATCCGGATAACACCCAAACTTTTCCGCCTTCAGGAATATTCAGACGGCCTATAATTTCCTGAAGCATGTATTGCTCGACATTGTCGGGGGAAGCGGTCAATACGACATTCTGCCCGCTGTTGAGCAGAAGCTGTACGATGGCAGCATTTTTACCGTCTTCCCAACATTTGAAATGCCAACGCGCACCCGGGTGCATCAACACATAATCTTCACCGTTCCAACCCTGAGCACGCAATTTCTGCCGCATGCTTTCCCTTGCATCTTGCGCCACCCAAAGGCGCACCTTCGCGTCGGCCACGTCTTCGGGCTGGATAAGCGGCGCAAGGATATTCAACTGGTTTTCAACGATATGATAGCTGGTATCCAGCTCATGGTTGATAAAATCATGACAGAAACGCCACCAGAAACCGTCGCGCTTGATGCAGTCCAAACCCACGCTGCAACGGGCGCACAGTTTGGCGATTATTGCCGCGCGCCATTGGTCGGACAGGTTGAAAGCCCAGTCGTAATCGCGTGCCTTCAGCTTTGAAAAAAGGTTTTTCTCACACGCCAACTGCTTGAATACGCCCAGCTTCTTCCAATTTCGATCAATGGTAAAAATCTGCGCAATCTGCGGATTATCGGCAATCAGCTGCTCCGTACCGGCATACACCAGCATATCGATTTCGCAATCGGGGAAACGGGTTTTCAGCGCATCGACCACCGGCGTGCTCAAAAGCACATCGCCATGATGGCGCAATTTGATGATCAGGATACGTTTGGGTTGGGCTAAAGACATACAAAACTTTCAGACGGCCTGTTGATTGGCTGCTATTGTAAAGCGGAAAACAGGTTTCATAAAATACAAAACAGGCCGTCTGAAAGCTATCCTGCTGATTCATCGCTATAAAATCCGCACAAGCCATGCAATTTATATTACAATCCGCACCCCGTGGTTCGAAAACCTCCCACATTAAAAAACTAAGGAAACCTCATGTCCCGCAACAACGAAGAGCTGCAAGGCATCTCCCTTTTGGGCAACCAGAAAACCCAATACCCGAGCGAATACGCACCTGAAATTTTGGAAGCGTTCGACAACAAACACCCCGACAACGACTATTTCGTCAAATTCGTCTGCCCCGAGTTCACCAGCCTCTGCCCGATGACCGGCCAGCCCGACTTTGCCACCATCTACATCCGCTACATCCCCCATATCAAAATGGTGGAAAGCAAATCACTGAAACTCTATCTTTTCAGCTTCCGCAACCACGGCGACTTCCATGAAGACTGCGTCAACATCATCATGAAAGACCTCATCGCCCTGATGGATCCAAAATACATCGAAGTATTCGGCGAATTCACACCGCGCGGCGGCATCGCCATTCATCCGTTTGCCAACTACGGCAAAGCAGGCACAGAGTTTGAAGCTTTGGCACGCAAACGCCTGTTTGAGCACGACGCACAATAATTCCGTTCAGACGGCCTAACGCCTTTTTCATTGCAAGACTTTCTCTATTGCACAGTCTCGCAAGGCTTCATGCCGTCTGAAATACTTCCGAAAGATTTCCATGTACGAATTTACCGCCGCACAGCAGAAGAAAGCGCTCTTCTGGCTGGTGCTTTTCCATATTTTTATTATTGCCGCCAGCAACTATCTGGTGCAGTTCCCCTTTCAGATTTTCGGTATCTTTACCACTTGGGGCGCATTTTCCTTCCCCTTTATCTTCCTCGCTACCGACCTGACCGTGCGCATTTTCGGCGCGCCGTTGGCGAGACGGATTATTTTTTGGGTGATGTTCCCCGCCCTGCTGCTCTCTTACGTCTTCTCCGTCCTCTTTCATGACGGCAACTGGACAGGCTGGGCATCTTTGGCCGAATTTAACACCTTCGTCGGCCGCATCGCATTGGCCAGCTTTTCCGCCTATGCGCTTGGGCAAATCCTCGATATTTTCGTGTTCAACAGATTACGCCGTCTGAAATCATGGTGGGCTGCCCCTACTGCTTCCACCGTTGTCGGCAATGCTTTGGACACGCTGGTGTTTTTTGCCGTTGCCTTTTACGCGAGCAACGATGAATTTATGGCGGCAAATTGGCAGGGCATCGCATTTGTCGATTATCTGTTCAAACTCGCCATCTGCACCCTCTTCTTCCTGCCTGCCTACGGCATCGTATTGAGCATCTTGACCAAAAAACTGACTTCCTTAAACGTCCGTCAAGAAATGCCCGAATCGGTTTTAGCCGAATAAGCAATAGATAAAAAACAAGGCCGTCTGAAACTTTAATCGTTCAGACGGCCTTTTATGTTTTCAAATGATTAACCGGTCAATTGCTTGGTAATCAGTTTTTTCAGCGGCGGGAAGTTATTGCTTGCACGCAATACCAAACCGCGCAGCAGTTTCGCCGGAGCAGTTTCATTGGTAAAGAGTTTCAGCAGCATATTGGTGCCGTGGTAAATCGGATGGGCGTGGAGCATATGCTTGGTGCTGTATTTTTCCAGCAGGCTCTTCGCACCAATATCCTGACCACGTTGCTCGGCTTCAAGAACCAATTTGGCCAAAAGATCGGCACTTGCCAGACCCAAGTTGAAACCGTGCGCAGTAACCGGATGCATACCGACCGCGGCATCGCCGATCAACGCGCTGCGTTTGCCGTAGAAACGTTGGGCAATCATGCCGACCAAAGGATAATTGTGAATGGTGCTGACCAATTCCATATCGCCCAGACGGCCTTTGAGTTGCTCTTTCACGCTGGCTGCCAATTCTTCCGGCGACATGTTTTTAATCGTCTCGGCTTTATCGCTGTCCACCGTAATCACCGTATTGGTCAAATGCTCTTCCAAAGGCAGCAACGCAATGGTGCGGCCGTAGTGGAAGCATTCATATGCAGTATGCAGGTTGGACAGAGTATGCTTCATGCGGCACACAAACATGGTGCGGCTGTAATCGTGCATATCGGAAGAAATGCCCAATTGACGGCGCGTTTGCGAGAAGCGGCTATCGGCGGCCAACAACAGACGGCCGGTTAATACTTCGCCGCTTTCCAAAATGACTTGTGCCTCATTGTCGGAAGTTTTAACTTCTTTAACATTGGTGCCGGCCAGAATTTTCACGTTGTCCAATTTGGACACGACTTCATAAGCGGCTTTACGGATGTTGTGATTGGAAATCAAATAGCCCAAGCAATCGGCAGGCTCACCGCGCGCCTCAGTCGGTTGCGGGAAGTGGAGCTGGTAATCGGAATGACCGTTCAACACTTTGGCATCGCGCAAAGGATAAATTTCGTCTTTTGGAATCAAATCCCACATACCCAATCGCTGCATGATTTCGCGCGACAAGTGCGTCAGTGCGATTTCACGGCCGTCATACGGCGGATTTTGCAACACTTCTAAAGGACTTCTTTCAATCAGGGTTATGTTCAACCCGCTTCCGGCCAACTCTGCGGCAAAACTTAATCCGGCAGGACCTGCGCCGACGACGAGAATATCACTGTGTAAGCTCATGGGAGGAATTCCTTGTATTCAACTGATACGGATTTTTTCAGACGGCCTTAAGTTTACTGTGTTTAGCTACATGAGGGTAAATCAAAGGCATTTGATAGATTATATAGAAAGCATTGATAGAATAAAACAAATGTTATCAATTGTAAGCGCGTTTTTACTTTGACCTTAATATAAATCAAGCTTCAAAACATACGGATTTTATCAAACGGACAAACAGTCAAATAAACAAAAACCGCATTCCGAAAAGGGAATGCGGTTTTCAATCGTAAAACGATTATTCTTCAGAACCAGTGTAAGGACGGATGCTGACAGTTTTACGGTTCAGCGCGCCTTTGGTTTTGAATTCAACGTAACCGTCGACTTTAGCAAACAAAGTGTGGTCTTTGCCCATGCCTACGTTGTCACCTGCGTGGAATTTAGTACCGCGTTGACGAACGATGATGGAGCCTGCCGGAATCAACTCGTTGCCGTAGGCTTTAACGCCCAAGCGTTTGGCTTCTGAATCGCGACCGTTGCGGGTGCTACCGCCTGCTTTTTTACTTGCCATTTGTAATACTCCTGAACTTACTTGAAATTAGGCGATTGCC
>NZ_JBQCXF010000015.1:0-33789 GCF_051956635.1 Neisseria sp. P0022.S010
TGCCGGGCGTATTGCCGGTAATGAACCGCGAAGTCGTCGAAAAAGCCATCAAACTCGGTTTGGCTTTGGATGCGAAAATCAATCAGAAAAACGTGTTTGACCGTAAAAACTATTTTTATCCTGATTTACCAAAAGGCTATCAAATCAGTCAGTTGGATTTGCCGATTGTTGAGCATGGCAAATTGGAAATCGTAGTGGGCGACGAGGTTAAAACCATCAATGTTACCCGTGCGCACATGGAAGAAGATGCGGGTAAATCCGTACATGAAGGTTTGAACGGTGCAACCGGTATCGACTTAAACCGTGCCGGTACGCCTTTATTGGAAGTTGTCTCCGAGCCTGAAATGCGTTCCGCAGCCGAAGCTGTGGCATATGCTAAAGCGTTGCACGGTTTGGTAACTTGGCTGGATATTTGCGACGGCAATATGGCGGAAGGCTCGTTCCGCGTCGATGCCAACGTTTCTGTACGTCCCAAAGGCCAGGCCGAATTCGGTACGCGTCGCGAAATCAAAAACCTCAATTCTTTCCGCTTCTTGGAGCAAGCCATCAATTATGAAGTGGAAGCGCAAATCGAAATTTTGGAAGACGGCGGTAAAGTACAGCAGGCAACCATGCTGTTTGACCCTGAAAAAGGCGAAACCCGTGTGATGCGTTTGAAAGAAGATGCGCATGATTACCGCTATTTCCCAGATCCGGATTTGCTGCCGGTCATTATTTCAGACGGCCAATTGCAAAAGGCCAAAGAGCAAATGCCTGAGTTGCCGCATGAAATGGCAGCGCGTTTTGTTGCCGATTACGGCGTGTCCGACTATGATGCGCGCCTGTTGACTGCGAGCCGTGCTCAAGCTGCCTATTTTGAAGAAGCCGCCAAAGCCTGCGGCCAAGGTAAATTGACGGCGAACTGGATGAACGGCGAGCTTGCCGCCACCTTGAACAAAGAAGGTTTGGAATTGGCTGAAAGCCCGATTACGGCTTCACGTCTTGCCGAGTTGGTTGCTAAAGTCGCGGACGGAACATTGAGCAGCAAACTGGCGAAAAAAGCTTTTGAAGCGATGTGGGCAGAGCCTGAAGCAGGTATTGCCGAAATCATCGAAAAACACGGTTTGCAACAGATTACCGACACTGGCGCAATTGAAGCGATGGTGGATGAAGTGTTGGCAAGCAATGCGAAAGCTATTGAGCAATTCCGTTCCGGTAATGAAAAAGCCTTAAATGCGATTGTCGGCCAGGTGATGAAAGCAAGTAAAGGCAAGGCCAATCCGGCTCAGGTTCAAGAGTTGATTAAAGCCAAATTGGCTTGATAGATAGGACAGGCCGTCTGAAAACAGGTTTTATTTTCAGACGGCCTTTGTTTTTGATAATAAATTTATTCTAAATACCATGACACATATCATTACCTTACCAGACCAAACTACATTTACGGCGAATGAGGACGAAACTGTTCTTGCTGCCGCAACCCGTCAGAATTTAAATTTGCCTCATTCTTGCAAAAGCGGTGCCTGCGGGCAGTGTAAGGCCGAGTTGATTAGTGGCGAATTTGAAATGGGCAAGCATATTGATAAAGCCATCAGTGAAGAAGAAAAAGCGCAGGGCAAAGTGTTATTGTGCTGTACTACTGCGAAGAGCGACCTCAAAATCAATGTGCCGGGTTTTAATCAAAATGCTTTGCCGGTACGCACATTGCCGGCACGTATTGAAAACATTGAAATCAAACACGATGTTGCTTTGCTCAAACTGGCTTTGCCTAAAGCGCCGCCATTTGCATTTTATGCCGGGCAATATATTGATTTGCTGCTTCCAGGCAATATCAGCCGCAGCTATTCAATCGCCAATTCGCCTGATCAAGAAGGCATTTTGGAACTGCATATCCGCAAACGTGAAAACGGCGTATGCTCAGAAATGATTTTTGGTGCAGAGCCTAAAATCAAAGAGAAAGGCATTGTCCGTGTCAAAGGGCCATTGGGTACATTCACTTTGCAACAAGACAGCAATAAACCGATGATTTTGTTGGCAACGGGTACAGGTTATGCCCCTATTCGCAGTATTTTGCTTGATTTGATTCGTCAGAATAGCGAGCGTCAGGTTCATTTTTACTGGGGAGCACGTCAACAGGCGGATCTGTATGCATTGGAAGAAGCTGAAGCATTAATAGGCCGTCTGAAAAATGCGAAATTCTCGCCGGTTCTTTCTAAGCCTGATTCCGAGTGGAAAGGGGAGAATGGCTATGTGCAAGATGTTGCTGCACAAAATTATCCTGATTTGGGCCAATATGAAGTTTATGCTTGCGGATCACCAGAGATGACCGAAAGTGCACATGGTTTACTGACTCAAAAATGCGCTTTACCGGAAGATGCCTTTTTCTGTGATGCTTTTTCACCGGCATAGGAATATATTTTACGGAATTCATATGTTTGGATAAGGGTATTAAGCATAGAGTTTGACGACAATTCGTTTGAAGAAGAGAGTGTGTTTTTACACACTCTTTTTTTATACAGTAATTTTCAAAAAATATTTTTATCTTAAAGAGAAGGCTATTCTGTTTGTCATCAAACATTAACTTGATTATCTATCATCAAGAAAAAGGCCGTCTGAATCTTTCAGACAGCCTTTGTTTTAAAGCTAATATTAGCTACCAATCAGTTTCAAACGTTGACCGGGAGATACAGTACGGGTATTGCGGTTCCAACGGCGGATATCGTTAATATCAACATTGAAACGGCTGGCGATGGTGTTCAGGGTATCGCCTTTGCGTACAGTGTAGGAAACGTTTTGAACCGGGTTGCTGCGGACTTTTGCCGGAGCGGCTGTAACACGGAGGATTTGGCCTTTTTTAATATTGTTGCCTTTGATATTGTTGGCAATAATCAAATCGGCTACGCTCAGGTTATAGCGTTTGGAGATGTTAAACAATGTATCACCATCTTCCACACGGTGGGTACCCGCTGCAAGTGCTGCAGTTTGTGTGTTTTGCTGACCGCTTACACGGGCAAGACGTGCATTGATACGGCGTTGTTGTTTAGCCATATTGGCTGCGATGCGTGCCGTGCGTGCGCTTTCGGCGGTAACAACAGTTTGAACTTGTTTGTTCTCCGGTGTGGCCTCGGCAACAGTCGCTGAAGATTCCTCTGCTGGTCGGCTTTGTACCAATGCCATCAGGTCGTCATGCTCTTCTTGTGCCGGCGCAGCGGCAACAGATTCAACTGCTGGAGTAGGGGCTACATCGTTTGCGGCAACAGTTGGTACGGTCAAGTCTGCAGGGATGGCTGATTTGGGTGCTTCTGCAACATTTTTAGCAACGGTCTCGGTAGTCGCATGGGTCATGGCTGTAACTGGAGCAGCCATTTCCGCATTTGCAACTTGAGGTTGGGCTTTAGTTTCTGTTACCGCTACTGAAGTAACGTTTTCAGCTTTGCTGCGTGCAATAAAGTCAACCGGTTTGCTGGATTGTGGAACAACAGGTGCAACAATATCAGTAACCTTGGTTTGGGCAACTTTAACCGGTTCTACTGCGTTGGAAGCAATAATCGGAGACATGGCCGGCATATTGGATTGGTAAGTATCCGGAGTATTGTCTTTATCGATAAAATTAATGATGTCCTGGCTTTGGCTTGCTGAATTTTTAGCCACCAAAATGCTGCGGCCTTCAGAAACGGCGCTACCGCTCAGGCCGTTGAGGCGTTTGAGTTCGGCAACGCTCATGCCGGTATCGTTAGCGATGGCATTCAGTTTTTTGTTGCCCAAAGAAGTATAAATATCCCAAGACATCAGGGTATCCGGGTTGGCATTGCGGTAGTTCTTTTCAAATGTGGAAACCGCAGCAACCGGCAACAACAGACGACGGTTGTTTTTAGGGATGAATACAGGCGCATTGAAACCCGGGTTGAGTACCAACAATTCGCTTTCGCTGATGTTTGCAAAGCGGGCGATTGTGCTGTTATCAATAGGTTTGTCGATGCTGATAGATTTGAAATACGGCTGGTTGCTGATTTCGCTGATATTCATGCCGAAGGTCTGCGGATTGGCAACGATATTGCGGACGGCCAAAAGTTTGGGAACGTAATTGCGTGTTTCGTTCGGCATACGCAGGTTTTCGTATGTCGGCTCCAAACCTTGCGCGCGGGCGCGGTTGACGGCGCGTCCGACATTGCCTTCGCCCCAGTTGTAAGCGGCAAGCGCCAAAGACCAGTCGCCGAACATACCGTGCAGGTATTGCAGGTAATTCAATGCGGCATCGGTAGCGGCGTAAATATCGTGGCGGCCGTCATACAAAGGTGTTTTTTCCAAGCCGAAATGGCGGCCGGTAGCCGGCATAAATTGCCACAGGCCGGATGCGCCGACGTGTGATTTAGCTTTGGTTACGAATGCGCTTTCAATGAAAGGCAGCAAAGCGATTTCAGCGGGCATATTGCGTTTTTTAACTTCATTGGCAATATGGTACATATAAGGTTTGCTGCGTGAGATGGTGCGGTCGAAATACGCGCTGTTTGCAGCAAATTTGTTTTCATGGCGGCGAACCAGTTCTGTGTTGACTTCGTTGATGCGGAAGTCTTTACGCAACGATGCCCATAAGCTGCCGGAGCCGAAGGTTTGTGCTTTGGCTTGGTCGAGCAGGGCGGAGTTGAGGCGCATCATGGCCATGCCGACTTGGTTGGGTGTAGCGTTTTGTGCGTAGGCTGTGGCGGAAACCGCCGACAGGCTTGAAACGGTCAGAGCGATGGTTTTTAATTTTGCCATAGTAAATAAAGTTATCAAATATATAATAAAATTTCGTTTTTTTGATAGTATCGTTTCAGCATTTAAACGTCAAGTCGAGCAGGGAATTTGCTTGTGTGATGTGGCCGTGGTGTTAAAATTCTGTCACACAAGTCGGGATGCATAGGGGAGCCTTGAATGGAAGTTTTTTTTATGCAAACGCCAATGGGGCAATATCTTGCTCAAAAAGAGGCGGATTTTTTCAGACGGCATTTGCAGTATTTGAATAGGCAGGTGGCGGTTCAATTGGGCGGTGTATGGACTAGGCTGTCTGAAAATATGATTGTAGTGCCTCGCGATGTGCGGATGGATGCTGAAATGTTGGCATTTGAAACGCATTCCGTGGATGTGTTATTGATGCCTCATCTTTTGGAAGTTTCATCCGCAGATTTGGTGTTGCAAGAGGCGTTTAGGATATTAAAACCTGAAGGCAGGTTGATTTTGACGGGGTTCAACCCTAAATCTTTATGGGGATTGAGCTCTTGGTTTGATGGGGAAAAGTTGCCTTTGAAATCTCAATGCTTGGCTCTGGCTGAGTTGAAACGAAAAATTGCGGATATTGGTTTTGAAATAGAATATGGGCAGTTTATGGATTATCTGCCTGCTGTGAATTCGCCTTCTGCTTTGAAGTTTTGGCGGTTTATGGAAAAGGCGGGGGATAGGTGGTGGCCGCAGTGTGCGGCGGTTTATGGGATGGTATTAACGAAACATTTGATTGGTGTCCATCCTTTGCCTGAATTGGAATCTGCATTTGATGGCAATACGGTTGCTTTAAGTACGGCACGTTTGGCCGAATAGTTTTCAGACGGCCTGTATATTAATGATGAATTTGGAGAATAATGATGCCTGAATTACCTGAGGTGGAAACGACTTTACGCGGGATAGAGCCGCATATTGATGGCAAAAAGATAGAAAAAGTCACTATCCGCCAGTTTAAATTGAGATGGCCTATTCATCCAAACTTGGCGAAAATTTTGGCCGGCCGCAAAGTTTTGGCATGCAACCGGCGTGCGAAGTATTTGATTATTACTTTTGAAACGGGTATTTTACTTATTCATTTGGGTATGTCCGGCAGTTTGCGGATTTTTACTGCCGATGATGAACGTATTGCCACGCCGGATAAACACGATCATTTAGATTTTGTATTTGATGACGGTACCGTATTGCGTTATCACGACCCGCGTAAATTTGGTGCGGTATTGTGGTATGAGGGTATTGCCGAGCATCATCCGCTGTTGGAGAAACTGGGGCCGGAGCCGCTCTCGGACGATTTTGATGCAAATTACCTGTATCAGAAATTGAAAACGCAGAAGCGTGCAGTCAAATTGGCGCTGATGGATAATGCGGTGGTGGTTGGCGTTGGCAATATTTATGCGAATGAAAGTCTGTTTAAGGCAGGTATTTCGCCATTGCGTCCGGCAAATAAGCTGACCAAGAAAGAATGTGCATTATTGGTGGAAACCATTAAAGCGATTCTGCTGAGGGCGATTGAAACGGGCGGCAGTACGCTGCGGGACTTTGTCAATAGCGATGGCAAAAGCGGCTATTTCCAGCAGGAATATACGGTCTATGGCCGCCACAATGAGCCTTGTGTCCAATGTGGCGGGCTGATTTTTAAAGAAACTTTGGGGCAGCGTGGAACATTTTATTGTCCAAATTGCCAGAAATAGTTTCAGACGGCCTTAAATGTCAGAGGCTGTCTGAAAATAATAAATACCATACAGAAGAAATTTTATGTCTAAACAAAAAGCTCCTTTTTTAAAACGACTGGGCAGACTTTGCCGTTTGGCGGCTTGGTTGTTCCGAACCGGCCGGAATTTGCGTGCCATCGATGGCAATAATGCAGAGGAACGCAATCATGCTGTGGTTGTTTTGGGAAAAGGTGCGTTGGATGCTTTGGATATCGAATTGGAAATCGGCGTACCGCCTCAAGGAAATGTGAGCGGTACTTTGGTGGTAGCCAACCATGTGTCTTGGTTGGATATTTTTGCCATGAGTGCCGTTTATCCGAGCAGTTTTATTGCGAAACAGGAAATCAGCAGTTGGCCGGTTTTGGGGAAAATGGGTAAAAATGCCGGCACGGTGTTTATCAACCGCAATTCCCGCCGAGATATCGAGCCGATTAATCAGGCGATTTGCGCGGCATTGAAAGCAGGACAGAATGTCAGCTTTTTCCCTGAGGCGCGCACTTCTTCCGGCTTGGGTATTTTGCCGTTTAAAGCAGCCCTGTTTCAATCGGCAATAGATGCGAAAGCACCGATTCAGGCAGTAACTTTGCGCTATTATGATGGCGAAGGACAACGGACGGACTTGCCGTCTTATGCGGAGGTAAACCTGTTTCAGTCTTTGTGGCGTATTGTTTCTATGAAGAAAATCCGTATCCGTTTGGATTTCTCGCCTCAGTACAAACCGACAGATATGCCGGATAAAGACCGCTATGCTTTGAAAGATATTGCGGAAAAATCCATCGGTGAAATTGTGGCTTCGGATTCCCCCGTTCAACCTTTACCTAAAAAATAATTTCGGTCAGGTACTTGTTTTCTTTCAGATAGCCTTTATTTAATGATTCAGCTGTTTTCGGTTGGATTAATTTGATAGTTTAATATAATTAATATTATTTGAACTATAAATTATACAAATCGATAGGCCTGCATTACAATACAAGCATTGATTCATTTCTCTAACCCGAATTTTTAAAAGGAGCTTAAAAATGGCTTTGCAAGATCGTACCGGTCAAAAAGTACCTTCCGTAGTATTCCGCACTCGTGTCGGCGACACTTGGAAAGATGTTTCTACTGATGATTTGTTCAAAGGCAAAAAAGTAGTCGTGTTCTCTCTGCCTGGCGCATTTACTCCGACTTGCTCTTCTTCCCACCTGCCACGCTACAACGAATTGTTTGGCGCGTTCAAAGAAAACGGTGTTGATGCTATCTACTGCGTATCTGTAAACGACACTTTCGTAATGAACGCTTGGGCTGCTGAAGAAGAAGCTGACAACATTTACATGATCCCTGATGGCAACGGTGAATTCACTGAAGGCATGGGCATGTTGGTTGGCAAAGAAGACTTGGGCTTCGGCAAACGCTCTTGGCGTTACTCCATGCTGGTTAACGACGGCGTGGTTGAAAAAATGTTTATCGAACCTGAAGAACCAGGCGATCCTTTCAAAGTGTCTGACGCTGACACTATGTTGAAATACATTGCTCCTGACTGGAAAGCTCAAGAGTCTGTTGCCATCTTCACCAAACCTGGTTGCCAATTCTGTGCTAAAGCTAAAAAAGCTTTGCAAGACAAAGGCTTGTCTTACGAAGAAATCGTATTGGGCAAAGATGCAACTGTTACTTCCGTTCGCGCTATTACCGGCAAGATGACTGCTCCTCAAGTATTCATCGGCGGCAAATACATCGGCGGCAGCGAAGACTTGGAAGCTTACTTGGCTAAAAACTAATTACCTGTATGCTTGAGACGGTTTGAATAGGCCGTCTGAAAAATAAAATATAGAGTTATTCAGACGGCGTTTACAATTCGGCGTTCTGAATAACTCTATATTCGCAAGTAGAATTTGAGATTATTGTTTTAAATCGATATTTAAGAATTTGCTATTAATATTCATTCTTTGATAGTTTATAAAAATTCTGCCGTCTGAAAACAGATAAGCTGATGGTAATATCGGTTTGAATATAGACAGTAAGGATAAAATATGAAAAAGATTCAAGCAGATGTGGTGGTACTGGGCGGCGGTACAGCCGGTATGGGCGCATTTCGCAATGCTCGCCTTCATACAGACAATGTTTACCTGATTGAAAACAATGTATTCGGAACAACTTGTGCGCGTGTCGGCTGCATGCCTTCCAAACTCTTGATTGCCGCCGCAGAAGCGCGCCATCATGCTTTGCATACCGATCCGTTTGGCGTGCACTTGGACAAAGACAGCATCGTTGTCAATGGCGAAGAAGTCATGCAACGCGTCAAATCCGAACGCGACCGTTTTGTCGGTTTTGTAGTCAGCGATGTAGAAGAGTGGCCTGCCGACAAGCGCATTATGGGTACGGCAAAATTTGTTGACGAACATACTGTCCAAATCGATGACCATACGCAAATCACTGCAAAAAGTTTTGTGATTGCCACCGGTTCACGCCCTGTGATTTTCCCTCAGTGGGAAGCTTTGGGCGATCGCTTGGTTGTAAACGATGATGTTTTCTCTTGGGATACTTTGCCTAAAAGCGTGGCCGTGTTCGGTCCCGGCGTTATCGGCTTAGAGTTGGGTCAGGCTTTGCACCGTTTGGGCGTGAAAGTTGAGATTTTCGGCGTAGGCGGAGCCATCGGCGGCATTTCCGACCCTGTTGTCGCTGAAGAAGCCAAAGCTGTGTTTGGCGAAGAGTTGGCTTTGCATTTGGACGCTAAAACCGAAGTCAAACTGGATGCAGAAGGCAATGTTGAAGTTCATTGGGAACAAGACGGCGAAAAAGGTGTTTTCGTTGCCGAATATATGCTGGCAGCCGTAGGCCGCCGTCCGAACGTTGACAATATCGGTTTGGAAAACATCAATATCGAAAAAGACACGCGCGGCGTGCCTGTTGCCGATCCGCTGACCATGCAAACCAGCATTCCGCATATCTTTATTGCAGGCGATGTGTCCAATCAATTGCCTCTGCTGCATGAAGCTGCAGACCAAGGCAAAATTGCCGGCGACAATGCAGGCCGCTATCCGAATATCGGCGGTGGTTTGCGCCGTAGTGTAATCGGCGTGGTGTTCACCAATCCGCAAATTGCCTCTGTTGGCTTGAAATATGCACAAGTTGCGGCGAAATATCAACCCGAAGAGTTTGTAATCGGCGAAGTTTCCTTTCGAAACCAAGGCCGCAGTCGCGTTATGTTGGTAAACAAAGGCCATATGCGTTTGTATGCCGAAAAAGCAACCGGCCGTTTCATTGGTGCGGAAGTTGTCGGCCCTGCTGCCGAACATTTAGCACACTTGATGGCTTGGGCGCATCAAATGAAAATGACGATTCCGCAAATGTTGGATATGCCGTTCTACCATCCAGTTATCGAGGAAGGTTTGCGTACTGCATTGCGTGATGCCGATGCAAAACTGAAACAGGCTTGATTATTTGATGGAATAAAGGCCGTCTGAAACCCGTAATGAGGTTTCAGACGGCCTTTTTTATACTTTGAAGCTTTTACTTTTAAATCAATTCTAAATCCGGGCCGGCATTTTGTGCGCGACGGCTTCGTAATTGAATATCTAGGCGCAAATCGTGTGCGGAGTCGGCATTTTTAATAGCGTCTTGATAGCTGATATCGCCGTTTTCATACAAATCATACAAGGCTTGGTCAAAAGTAATCATGCCCATACCGGTTGATTTTTTCATCATTTCTTTGATGTTGTGGACTTCGCCTTTTCGAATTAAGTCGGCAATAATGGGCGAATTGAGCAAAACTTCAACCGCTGCCACACGACCCCGTCCGCTTTCACGGGGAATCAGTCGTTGTGAAATAAAGGCTTGCAGGTTGAGCGATAAGTCGGTCAGCAACTGGGTACGGCGCTCTTCGGGGAAGAAGTTGATGATGCGGTCGAGTGCTTGGTTGGTACTGTTGGCATGCAGTGTCGCCATACACAAATGGCCGGTTTCCGCGAAGGAAATGGCGTAGTCCATGGTCTCGCGGTCGCGGATTTCGCCAATCAGGATAACATCCGGCGCTTGGCGCAGGGTATTTTTCAATGCAATCGGCCAATTTTCGGTATCCACGCCGATTTCGCGTTGGGTGATAATGCAGTTTTTATGTTGGTGGATAAATTCAATCGGGTCTTCGATAGTAATAATGTGGTCGAAGCTGTTTTCATTTCGATAGTCGATAAGGGAGGCGAGGGAAGTGGACTTACCCGAACCTGTACCGCCGACAAAAATAACCAGACCGCGTTTTCTGAGGGCGATGTCTTTCAGAATCGGCGGCAGATTGAGCGTTTCAAATTTAGGGATATTGCTGGTAATAGAGCGGAACACCAAAGCAGTTGCGCCGCGTTGAACCATGGCATTGACACGGAAGCGGCTGGTATCGGGTAGGCTGATGGCGAAGTTGCATTCGTTGGTGGTAGAAAATTCTTCGATTTGTTTGGAAGACATAATCGAAAAAGCGATTTCCATACATTTTTCAGCGCTTAACTGCTCATCGGTCAACCGCATGATTTTGCCGTCCACTTTCATGGCCGGCGGGAAATTGGTGGTAATGAAAAGGTCGGAGCCTTTGTATTTGTTCATGTGGCGTAGCCAAGTGAACAATTCTTCTTTTGCGCCCGGAGTATTTTCGTCAAACATAAGAATTCAGATAGTTAATGTTAAGTTATTTTATTGAAAATAATTATAACAGAAGCAATCATTATTTGCTGTTTTGCCGCTAGAGCGGATATCTGTTTTAAATTGAGTGTCGTGCTGGGAATATAGCAGATTTTTCGGCATCCCTGTGATTTTAAATTCTGCTGTTATAATGTTGCCCGATTAGTGAATGGAAAGGTAACAAGATGTCAGTACAAACAATTGCCGTGGTCGGCGCAATGGAACAGGAAATCGAGCTTTTGCGTGAAAGCATGGCCGATGTCAAGCATGTGTCTTTCGGTAAATTCTCGGCATATGAAGGCGAATTGGCCGGAAAACGCATGGTTTTGGTTTTAAGCGGTATCGGTAAGGTCAATGCGGCGGTTTCGACTTCTTGGGTCATTCATCAGTTTGCACCGGATTGCGTCATCAATACCGGCAGTGCAGGTGGTTTAGGTAAGGGTCTGAAGGTCGGCGATGTGGTCATCGGCGAAACTGTGGCGCATCATGATGTTGACGTAACGGCTTTTGGTTATGTTTGGGGGCAAGTGCCGCAACTTCCTGCCGTGTTCGCATCGGATTCAAACTTGATTCGCCAAGCAGAAAAGGCGGCGCAAGTGTTTGATGGAGCGGCCGTAACGCAAGGTTTGATCGTCAGTGGCGACCGTTTTGTACACAGCAGCGAAGGTGTTGCGGAAATCCGCAGTCATTTCCCAGAAGTCAAAGCAGTGGAAATGGAAGCTGCGGCGATTGCGCAAACTTGTCATCAGTTGGAAGTGCCTTTTGTGATTATTCGTGCGGTATCCGATTCGGCAGATGAGAAAGCGGACATCAGCTTTGAAGAGTTTTTGAAAACGGCGGCCATCAGCTCGGCGAAGATGGTGACCGAGATTGTCAAATCGCTATAAAATCATGCAGAAGCGTTGAATTTCCGTTAGAATACGGAACGATTCAACCTTATTCTAAGGCCGTCTGAAAACCGAATCCCTGTTTTTTCAGACGGCCTTTCAGCCTTTAATTGTATTTATCTTAATAACAATATGAAAAACATACGGAATTTCTCCATTATTGCCCACATCGACCACGGTAAATCGACGCTTGCCGACCGTTTTATCCAATACTGCGGCGGTTTGGATTTGCGCGAAATGAGTACGCAGGTGCTCGACTCCATGGACATCGAAAAAGAGCGCGGCATTACCATTAAAGCGCAAACCGCCGCGCTCAACTACAAAGCACGCGACGGGCAGGTGTATCAGCTTAACCTAATTGATACGCCGGGACACGTCGACTTTTCTTACGAAGTATCCCGTTCGCTCTCTGCCTGCGAAGGCGCGCTTTTGGTCGTTGACGCGTCACAAGGCGTGGAAGCGCAAACCGTGGCGAACTGCTATACCGCGATTGATTTGGGCGTGGAAGTCGTGCCTGTTTTGAACAAAATCGACCTGCCTGCCGCCGACCCCGAGCGCGTGGAACAGGAAATCGAAGACATCATCGGCATTGACGCTGTCGGCGCGGTGCAATGTTCCGCCAAAAGCGGCATCGGCGTGGAAGACGTTTTGGAAGAAATCGTTGCCAAAATCCCCGCGCCGACAGGCGATGAAAATGCGCCGCTGCAAGCCGTTATCGTCGATTCGTGGTTTGACAACTACGTCGGCGTGGTCATGTTGATTCGTGTGAAAAACGGCACCATCAAGCTGAAAGACAAAGTACGCTTTATGAGCACCAAGGCGGAAACTCAGGTCGAGCAGTTGGGCGTATTCACACCGAAATCGGTTCAAAAACAAGAACTCAAAGCCGGCGAAGTGGGTTTTCTGATTACCGGCGTAAAAGAATTGGGACAGGCGAAAGTCGGCGACACGGTGACTTTGGTTGCCAACCCTGCCTCTGAGCCGCTGCCCGGCTTCCAAGAAGTACAAAGCCAAGTATTTGCCGGTCTCTATCCTGTGGAAAGCCACGACTACGAAGCCTTGCGCGACGCTTTGGAAAAATTGCAACTGAACGATGCTTCACTGAAATTCGAACCTGAAGTTTCTCAGGCATTGGGCTTCGGCTTCCGTTGCGGCTTCTTAGGCCTGCTACACTTGGAAATCGTACAGGAACGTTTGGAACGCGAGTTCGACATGGACTTGATTACCACTGCGCCGACGGTGGTTTACGAAGTCGTGTTGAAAAGCGGCGAAAAAATCGAAGTCGAAAACCCATCTAAACTGCCCGACATCGGCAGCATCGAAACCATTCTCGAGCCGATTATTACCGCGACCATCCTCGTGCCGCAGGAATACGTCGGCAACGTCATGACTTTGTGTAATCAAAAGCGCGGCGTGCAAGTCAATATGCAATATATGGGTCGTCAAGTCATGCTGACTTACGATTTGCCGATGAACGAAGTCGTGATGGACTTTTTCGACAAACTCAAATCCACTTCGCGCGGCTATGCTTCGTTGGACTACCATTTCAAAGAGTTCCAACCTTCTGATTTGATTAAGCTCGACATTATGGTCAATGGCGAAAAAGTCGACGCCCTGAGCCTGATTGTGCACCGTCAAAGCGCGGTTCACCGAGGCCGCGAACTGGCAGCGAAAATGCGCGAGCTGATTCCGCGCCAAATGTTCGACATCGCCGTCCAAGCCGCCATCGGCAGTCAGATTATCGCCCGCGAAAACGTCAAAGCCCTGCGTAAAAACGTTTTGGCGAAATGTTACGGCGGTGATATTACGCGTAAGAAAAAACTTCTCGAAAAACAAAAAGCAGGTAAGCGCCGCATGAAACAAGTGGGCAACGTGGAAATCCCGCAAAGCGCATTCTTGGCGATTCTGCAAGTGAGTGATAAATAATGAATATAAATCTGACTTTAGGTGCAATCGTTGTACTGTTGGCCGGTTTGGTTCTTAACTTCAAAAGCAGCAAAGAGCGTCAGGAAAACGGCGAATGGAGCTCCGGCCTGCAATGGAGTTACCTCCTGTGCATGGTCGGCGTATTCGGCATTTTGTCCGAATTTATGAGCTTTACCGCCGTATTGCTGGTATTTGTCGTGTTTACCGGCATTGTTTGGGCAATCCATAAGGGCCGTCTGAAAAAAAGCGAGACCGGCGAAGACAATGCGCATTTTACCGACTATATGGGCGGCTTTTTTCCCATCATCTTGGTTATCTTTGTATTGCGTAGCTTTATTGCCGAGCCGTTCCAAATTCCGTCCAGCTCCATGCGTCCTGGCTTGGTCAAAGGCGATTTTATCTTGGTGAACAAATTCTCTTACGGTATCCGCCTGCCGATTTTGAATAAGGTCATTATCCCTGTCGGCAATATTGCACGAGGCGATGTCGTGGTGTTCAATTATCCGCTTCAGCCTGAGATGAATTACATCAAACGTATCGTCGGTATTCCGGGTGACGTTGTGGAATATCGTGATAAGGTTTTGACTGTTAACGGTGAAATTATTCCCGAAAAACCAAACGGCAATTATCAATACGCAGATGATACCGATCCATCTATGATTCATACGCTTGAGCGTTTTCAGACGGCCTTGAACGGCAAAAACTTTGACGTGGTCAAGGAGGCCGGTCAGCCTTCCGTATCCATTGCTGTATTGAACAAATATACTTCTGAAGTGATGCCTGAAAGCAATTACTCGCTTGAAAAAAGTGGTTTGGAAAATTGCGAATACGCAGAAGACGGCAATGGCTTTATCTGTAAAGTTCCCGAAGGCCGTTATTTCGCGATGGGCGACAACCGCGACAACAGCGCCGACTCCCGTTATTGGGGATTTGTCGATGACAAGTTGATTGTCGGTAAAGCCTTCTTTGTTTGGATGAATTTTGGCGAACTCAGCCGTATCGGTACCAGCATCCAATAAGCAATAAACAGATTGAAAGGCCGTCTGAAATTTTTCAGACGGCCTTTTTTATGGCAATTTAAAATTTGTGTCTTAGATGAATATTAAATTTAATATTAAAAAAGGCTTGAAATATTATTAACTCAAGAGATGGTTAGGAATATGATAATCATAAATTGGCCAGAAAGAGTAAATTTTCAAAAATTAACAAATATTAATTAAGTAAAGCTGTTTGTATTCGTTTATACTATTACAATAGTATAAGCGTTGTTTATATTCGGTTTTTCAATTAGCAAATAATCTAGTTGTTTTAAGTAAAGTTACTTTCAGTTAATGAGGATTATATTTATGTTTACTCAGAAGAAATCACCTATTACTCATTTTGTATTAACAGGCATATGTGCGGCAGTTTTAGCTGCATGTGCTAGCTCGAATGGAGAACCGGGTTCACCGACAAGTCCATCTGTGGCACCTAATGATATTAGTAATAATACCAACAAAGGTAATTCCAATAAGGAAAATACAAATAAACCCAATACTGGTAAGGACAACGCCGGTAAGGACAACGCAACCAAACCCACTACCGGTAAAGATAACTCCGGTAAAGACAATGCAACCAAGCCTACTACCGGTAAAGATAACGCCGGCAAGGATAATGTAAACAAGCCCACTACCGGTAAGGATAACACCGGTAAGGATAATGCAACTAAACCCACTACCGGTAAGGATAACGCCGGCCAGAACAATGCAAACAAACCTAATACCGGTAAAGATAACGCGGGCAAGGACAATGCAACCAAGCCCAATACCGGTAAAGATAACACCGGCAAGGACAATGCAAACAAGCCTACTACCGGTAAAGATAACGCCGATAAGGATAATGCAACCAAACCCAATACCGGTAAGGATAATGCCGGCAAGGACAATACAAACAAACCTAATACCGGTAAAGATAATTTAGCTCAAGTTAATGAGCAAATTTCTAAAAATATTCAGAATAAATTAGTAACTCTTAGATTGAGTGATGTAGTAAAAACAGAAGAATTTAGTCAAGCTGAAGTAGATACAGGTTTTATTGCAAATAACTTTGCTGCAAACCCATTGTTGGAGAAAGCTTCCGAGAATACTTTTGTTTATGATAGTGCACATATTATCGAAACTTCTGGGAGGGTTGGAAAATATAAACTTTTACGTCCCCAAACGGTTATATTGGGAGGTGTAGCAACACGTTATAAAGTAAATAAAATTGATGGATATATTAAGAGAGAGTATGGTTATGAGGAATTTGATACACCATTAAATTCAAAAAATTTAATTGGTGTAGATAAGCGTAATGTAAATGGTATTTTAATTAAACAGGGTAGTAGCGTTAATATCTTAGACCAAGCAGCCAGCAAATTCGAGTTGGATAGTGTAGGGGGTAGCCGTTATACACAATGGTTTAATAATTTTGAAACTAATGCAGATAATAAAACTTCTTTAGATAAAGGGCGCCGTGTATTAGCTGACGTAGAATATAAGTTAGATGATAAGGGTAATCCGATATGGAACATATCTACTAAACCTAGTAAGGGTTATCAATATGCACATTCTTTGAATAATTATTTTGATAATAATCCGGATGACGAATTATATGTTAATCAAAATGGTGAATATGCATATCGCTTTACTTTGAATAAAACTACTACATTTAAAGTTAGCTCGGAAGCAGCAAAAGTAAATCCAGAGCGCGCAGATGCGCTTAAAGCTTTGGGTTGGGTTGCGGATAAACAATATACTTACCCTGCTGGTAGCTATTTTCTTGTAACACAAAAAGATGGTAGGTTGAAGATTGTAGCTGATAAAGGGCAAATGACCGAAGTGTCATTATATTCAATTCATACCGGTATTGATAATAATAAGGCATTAGGCGCATTTCAAAATAAACGTGTAATTGCAGAAATGTTTAGTGCATTGCACTATGGAAAGGTAAATGAAGTTCGTGCGATTTATACTTATGATGTTGGACAAGCCAATGGTTTTAACCAACAATATCTTTCATTAACTGCATGGCGTTATAAAAATGGCGATGGTACTTATGGGGTTAATACTCCGTTTAACATCGGTATTTTTGACCGAGTTATTACTGAGAATGGTATGGTCGCCAATGTCTATGATATGAAGACTAAAAAAGGATTATCTGCCAAATATACAGGTGTTGCCTATTCTAGCAGAGATGGTAAACAAGACGGCGTGATGAATATGACTGCGCAGTTCCATGAACCAAATATGGCTTACAATACTATTTTAAGTAATAATGTTACCTTTAATGGTGCGATTACCAATCGCCGCTTAGATGACAAGCGTAATATATATTTTGCTAGTGGTAATGTGAAAACGGAAAGTGGAATGCCTTCAGCAAACGCAGGTCAAAAAGTTTCTTTGGTTGGAAGCAAACAACTTGCTAACGATATCACTGTTTGGATGAAAGGAAAAAATCCAGGTGAAAATAAAGTGATTTATGGTAAAGGTGACATACGTTTTGCTGGCCCAAATGCTGAAGAAGTGGGTGGTGTATTAAAAATCACGACCAGCCATGGTGAAAATAATATTGGTTTTGTTGGTAAGCGTTAAAACGCTGATTAAACAATAAGCAGCAGGAGTTTAGCATCTGCTGCTTATTGTTTTTAATATGAAAAATACCAATAGATAAATTTTAATTCAACAATTGTTACTTAAATTTTTAATTTTAAAAATAGATTTATGAAGTCTTATTCATTCATTTTTATACTGGGAACGTTAGCTCCTTCAATGGCTTCTGCTGAAATTATAACGAATCCTGAAACTGTAGCTGATCGACAGGTAGAAAAAATTCAGGAGATGGCTATTCCTAAAATATCAGATCAAGGTAAATTATTTTCAGAAAATGACGGTACTTCTTTAGAAGAGTCTAGTCAAACGTTGACATTAGATGATTTAGCCAAGCAGCCAGAGTTGACAGAGCCATTATTAAATCAGGCTTTACAAATGCGAAATTATATTTCGGCAGCACAGCTCTTGCCAATATATCGAAAATGGAGCGGGCACGATCCTATTTTATTGGCCTATGCGCAAGGTGCAATTTGGCGCTCTGAAGGGAAATATAAAAAAGCTATTAAACTTTATCGTTTTATTCTCGCTCAGAATCCTGATCTTGTTACTGTCCGTTTAGATTTAGCTGCTATGCTTTATGAGGATAGGCAAACTCGCAATGCGAAACATGAATTTAATACAGCTAAGGAGCAAGGGCTGCCTGAAGATGTACTTCCGACTATCGCACTTTATGAAGATGCTATGAAGAAAAAGAAATGGCAAATTTCAGGTAGTCTAAGTTATATCCAAGACAGTAATATTAATAATGTTTCAACAGAACGTGAAATTCATCTTCCTCAATTTGGTAATTTAGCATTTGAAAAGAATCCTGACTATTTGCCGCAAAAAGGACATGGGTTTAATTATTCGTTATCCATCAATCGTGATGATAATATTAAAGATAACCACTACTTAGCTATGTCGGGTGATATGGATGGTGTGACTTATTGGGATAATCATATTTATGATGATCAAGTAGCAAGAATAAGTCTAGGTTATAAAAATAAAAGTTTTAAAACGGATGGCTATGTTATGCCATTTTTAGAAAAACGTCGTTATGGAAATCATCCTTATTACACACGTGCAGGTGTAGATTTAGGTATTTCAAATTGGGTAACGCCAAATTTACGTTTGTCAGCTAACAGTACAATAGCAAAAAAATATTATGCATATACTGAACGACGAGGGAAAGATTATCAAATCGGAGTAGGTGCTACTTACCTTTTAAACAATGATACTTACTTTTTAGGTGGTTTAAACTATGCTCGTGATAAAGTAAAACATTATGCTGGCAGTAGCTCTAAACGTATAGGTGGGTATATTGGTTGGGGGCAGACTTGGGGTAAAGACCTGAATAGCAGACTTATAATCAATCACTATCACGAACATTTTGATGGAAAGCATTATATTTTTACTGATCGTCATCGCAAAGATAATGTAACTATTACTAATTTAAGTATTTGGCACAATAAATTAAGTATACTGGGTGTTACTCCAAGATTAAATTGGCGATATATAAAAAATAATAGTAATATTGGTGAGCTTAATAGTTATTCTAAAAATCGTGTATTCATAGATTTTGAGAAAACATTTTAAAAAATAATTTAATGGATTAATGTAACTTAAACTAATTCTGCTAAATTTGGTTTGAGTCTAAGTATTTCATTATACAAAAAGGCCGTCTGAAATTTTTCAGACGGCCTTTTTGTATCTATTTTTTGTCTTTTAACGAACCCAAATAAATTGCCAATAAAGTCAAAGTGGCGCCACACCATTGGACGGCGTTAATCGGTTTATCCAGCCAGAAATAATCGATTAACATAGCGGCGACTGGTTCGGAGAGCAGTAGGAGGCCGGTCAGTGACAAGGATAAAAGCGGGATGGCGTAAGCAATCAATGCCCAAGCGAAGCATTGCATAACGATGCCGTAGATGGAGACTAGAATCACATCGTTTAAAGTTTTGGGGTATAGATGGGCATTATCGAATAGCAGCGATGGGATGACCAAAGCTATTGCACCGCCAAAGCTTAAAATCATCATCAGCGGAAACAAACCGACTTTTTCCTGCTCATGGGTTTTGCGTACAAAGACCATAGACAGGGCCAGCATGGCGCCGGACACTACGCCGCTGACAAATCCCCATGCGGCGTTGTCGTTATGACCGAACTCCGGGCTGCCGATCAAGGCTACGCCTATGGTGGCCAATATCAAACTTAAAATTTGTAAGGTACTTAGGCGTTCCGAATAAAAGAAGAAGCCGATGGCGGCTAAAAAGAAAATCTGCAGACTGTTGAGCAAGGTGGAAATACCGGGGCCTACGGCGTGAATGCTTTCGTGCCAAAGGGAGAGGTCGAATGCGAGGAAAACACCGGATAAGAGTGCGTAGCCAACCGTTTTTCTTTTCGTGGGCATTTTTTGCCTGAAAAAACGCCCGAGCAGGAAGAATATGGGGGCGGCAATCAGTAAACGCCAGAATGCGATGGCGTAAGAGCCGACATCGACAAATTTGACGATCAAACTGCCCAAGCCGAAGACGACGCAGCCGACGACGGGCGCTGCATAATTTCCCGAACGTGTCTCCATCGGCTTCTCCATCAATCAAATGAAGACGATTATTCCATAAAAGATAGATGAGGCGCTAATGATAAATAGTGGTGAGCCAAGATAAAGGTTTATGATGAAAGGCCGTCTGAAAGCTGTTTCAGACGGCCTTTTGATGATTTTCTGGCTTGATTTAGTATGGTTGTAGTATAAAATCGTTTTACGCCGTGTTTTCAGACGGCCTGATCAGTTTTGGTTTTGAGAAAAGGATATTGGAAATGGCAAACCCTATTCGTGCGTTTTTGGATTATGTGCCGTCGGTTGATGAGTCTTGTTTTATAGATGAGACTTCGGTTGTGATTGGCGAAGTGTCGCTGGCGGAAGATGTATCCGTTTGGCCTTATGCCGTATTACGCGGCGATGTGAACAGCATTTCTATCGGCAAGCGCAGCAATGTGCAGGACGGCAGCGTTTTGCATGTGTCGCATAAGAATGCGGCGAAGCCTGACGGTTCGCCTTTGATTATCGGCGATGATGTGACGATTGGGCATAAGGTCATGCTGCATGGCTGCCGAATTGGGAATCGTGTGTTGGTGGGCATGGGTTCGATTATTTTGGACGATACGGTTGTCGAAGATGATGTGATGATAGGCGCGGGCAGTTTGGTGCCGCCGCGCAAGCGATTGGAAAGCGGTTTTTTATACGTCGGCTCGCCTGTGAGACAAGTGCGTCCGCTGACGGATGAGGAAAAGGCATTTTTGACATATTCCTCTGCGCATTATGTCCGCCTGTCCGGACAGCATAAAATTTCAAAATAAGGAAAACCAATCCAATGAACGCAATTTATCTGGCTTCGGGCAGTCCGCGCCGCCGTGAGATTTTGGAGAATTTGGGTTTCACGGTACACCGCCTGCCTGCGGATATTGATGAAACCCCTAAAGAAGGAGAAGCCGTGGTAGAGTATGTGCGCCGTATGGCCTGCGAGAAAAATCAGGCGGCGGTGGCGCAATGGTTTGCAGCTCATGATCACGAGCCTGAGTTTGCTGTATTGACGGCGGATACGACGGTGGCGGATGGTGCGGCTATTTTGGGTAAACCGGAATCCGAGGCGGATGCGGTCGATATGCTGGAACGTTTGTCCGGACGGACGCATCAAGTGCTGACGGCTGTATGCGTTTACTGGCAAGGCGTGCGCCATGATGTGGTGCAGACGAGCGAAGTGCGCTTTAAAACGTTGACGGCTGAGGAGATTGCAGCCTATGTTGCCAGCGGCGAGCCGATGGATAAAGCCGGTGCGTATGGGATTCAGGGCTTGGGTGGCGTATTTGTCGAGCATTTGCAGGGCAGTTTTACGGGCGTGATGGGTTTGCCGGTTTATGAGACCGCTCAACTACTGAAATCTTTGGGTTTGGAAGCGCCGCCGTTTGCTTAAAATTAGGCAAATGCCGTCTGAAAGCGTGCCGACAAAAACGCCTGTTTCAGTTACAATACTGCCTTAAACAGCTTGCTTGAAGAAAGATATGAAAGAACATAAGGCCCGGAAACGCTTCGGGCAGAATTTTTTGCAGGATACGCGGATTATTAGCGATATTGTCAACGCAGTCAGACCGCAGCCTGATGATATCGTGATTGAAATCGGCCCGGGCTTGGCCGCCATTACCGAGCCTTTGGCGAAAAAACTCAACCGCCTGCATGTTTGCGAAATCGACCGCGACATCGTACGCCGTCTGAAAACCTTGCCGTTTGCAGACAAATTGGTGATACACGAAGGCGATGTATTGCAGTTTGATTTCAACAGCATTAAAGGCAAGAAAAAAATTGTCGGCAACCTGCCGTACAATATTTCCACGCCGCTTTTGTTCCGATTGAGCGAAGTGGCAGACGATGTGATCGATATGCACTTTATGCTGCAAAAAGAAGTGGTCGAACGCATGGTGGCACAGCCGAAAACCAACGACTATGGCCGTCTGGGCGTCATGCTGCAATATTTCTTCGATATGGAAATGTTGATTGAAGTACCGCCAGAGTCCTTTGATCCTGCGCCGAAGGTTGACTCGGCCGTCGTGCGCATGATTCCGGTGAAACACCGCATCGGTAAAGCGGAAGATTTTGAACACTTCGCCAAACTGGTAAAACTGGCTTTCCATCAACGCCGCAAAACCATACGCAATAATTTGAAGGAACTTGCCGACGATGATGACTTGCAGGCAGTCGGTATCAATCCGCAAGACAGGGCAGAACACATTGCCGCTGAGAAATATGTGGAATTGAGCAATTATCTGGTTCAAAAGGCCGTCTGAAAGGTTGGGGACGGAATGTTGAAAAAATATGTCTGGTGTGGGTTGGTTGTATTTATTACCGGTACGGCATTTGCATTAAGCACCGGCGGAGAAGAAAACCTGCGGCGCAAAGCAAAAGCCGGCGATGCTGAAGCGCAATATCTGCTGGCCATGCAGCTGGAAATGACAACAGACCCTGTAAACCTCAAAGAAAGCGAGTTTTATTATTGGCTGAAAAAAGCTGCAGAAAACGGCGAGGGAGCGGCACAAGACTTACTTGACGATATTGAAGCCGAATATGATAAAACAGCTTTAGAAGAAGAGCTTGCGCCCAACGGTTCACAAAAATTGATGGATGAAGTGTTCAAACTGGAAAATCAGAAGCAGAAAAATTATCCGCTGATCAAAGAAAAATTATTTAAAGCGGCAGCTTTGAGCAACTACGCAGCTTTAGCAGATACCGCATGGCTGTTTGGAAATCGGGGTAATGCGCAGAAATACGGCGTTCCCTTCCATCCCCTGAAAGCCTGCATCCTGTCGGTATATACCAACAACCGTTATGGCGACTTGAACAAAGATGCACTGGATATATTGTGTCGCGGCATTTATACCAAGGACAACAGTGAGAAAATCGAGCATTACGCCAAACAGATTAAAAACAGGCCGTCCAAAATCTGGTCAATTTTAGAGAATGTCAAATAAACATGATTAAATTCAAAAATGTACACAAACATTTTAAAGATTTGCACGTTATCAACGGCGTGAATCTGGAAGTCAAACAAGGCGAAGTGGTCGTTGTATGCGGTCCTTCGGGCAGTGGCAAATCGACGTTGATTCGTACGGTAAACCAACTCGAGCGCATTGAAAGTGGCGAGATTTGGGTGGACGGCATCAATGTTGCCGATCCGAAAACCGATTTGAACAAAGTGCGCGAAGAAGTGGGCTTTGTGTTCCAAGGGTTCAATCTGTATCCGCATTTGACTGTCTTGGAAAATATTATTCTTTCTCCGATGAAAGTGAAAAACCAAAGCCGTGAAGAGGCGGAAAAGAAAGCAATGGAGCTTTTGGAACGCGTCGGCTTGGCACATAAAAAAGACGCGCTGCCCGGCCAGCTTTCCGGCGGTCAGCAGCAGCGTGTGGCGATTGCACGCGGTTTGGCGATGGAGCCTCGCGTGATGTTGTTTGACGAGCCGACTTCCGCGCTTGACCCTGAAATGGTTGGCGAAGTATTAAAAGTGATGAAAGACTTGGCGGAAAGCGGCATGACCATGATGTGTGTGACCCATGAGATGGGTTTTGCACGCGAAGTTGCCGACCGTGTGATTTTTGTCGATAAAGGCCAGATTCTGGAAGATGAAACGCCGGAAGAATTTTTTACCAATCCGAAACACGAGCGTGCCAAACAATTCCTGCAACAGGTGATGACACATTAAACTTAGGCCGTCTGAAATTTCAGACGGCATGATCGGTTTGAATGATTTTGAAAGTTGAAGATAATGTATTTTGTTGACCGTACTGCTGTCGTGCTGAAGCCGACCGCCCGTTTTTTAGAATGGTTGAAATCCTCCGATGAGAATATGCCCGATTTGACCATCGAGCAACTGCGTACCAACTGTTCCGTATTCCTGGTGCCGCAATTTGACGAGCCAGAATCCGTCATTTCCTATTTTGACGAACGCTACCAACAGATTTTTGAAGCCGAATTGGCAGGCTGGGACATCGATAAAAGCAAATGGCCGCAAGACATGAGCCTGAAGGCTTTTTGGGAATTTTTCGATACCGAAATCCACGATATGGTTTTGGATATGGAAGAGGCGGAATTGAACATTACGCCTGTTTTCGACAATATGATGTAAAGCCGTGCGAAGTTTTCAGACGGCCTTAAAGCCCTCGCGTTCTTTGAAAATTCTGATTGTCTTCTTACACCTTTCGGCGTTGGCCTTATGCCTTGCCGAGTTTTACGGCTGGATGATGTGGCTGGGTTTGGCGGCGTTGGCCGGCAGTTTTGCCTATGCTTGGCGCAGTGTTAATTTTCAGATTCAAAATGCGGTCAGAAAAATCATCATAGACCGCCAATACCGTGCGACGGTTTACTTGAATGGCGAGGAAGAGGGTAGAAGCGCGGTTTTGCAAGACAGCAGTATGTTGACGGTTTACGCTTTGTTTTTGCAATGGAATGTTGACGGAAAAATGGTCAAACACTGCATCTTGCCCGATATGGCCGACCATGATGCCTACCGCCGTCTGAAAGTATGGGCGCGCTGGTGTCGGGAAAAAGAAGACAAAGCAGAACTTGCGGCAGATATGGATTAAACGGCTGTTTCAGACGGCCTTTTGAAGCGATCAATACAATGAAAACATTACAAGACTGGCTTTCTCATTTGGAGACTGCCCATAGTTCCGGCCTTATCGATATGGGTTTGGAGCGCGTAGGAGAAGTAAAAAAACGCATGAATTTGGTGCCGCAATGTCCTGTCGTCGTGGTGGCGGGTACCAATGGCAAAGGCTCCGTATGCGCCTATTTGTCGCATATTTATAAAGAAGCCGGTTTTAAAGTCGGTACGCTGACCAGTCCGCACCTTCTGCGTTACAACGAACGAATCGCCATCAACACTCAGCCTGTTTCAGATGACCTGATTGTTTCCTCATTTGAGCGCATCGAAGCGGCATGCGGCGAAATTTCGCTGACGTATTTTGAGTTTAATGCTTTGGCCGCCGTCGATATTTTCATGCGTGAAAATGTGGACGTCATGATTTTGGAAGTCGGTTTGGGCGGACGATTGGATGCCGTGAATGTATTCGATGGCGACTGTTCGGTCGTTACCAGCGTGGATTTGGACCATCAGGCATTTTTGGGCGATACCGTCGAGCAGGTCGGTTTTGAAAAAGCCGGGGTGTTCCGTAGCGGCAAACCAGCCGTGTGCGGCCAGAATCCTGCGCCTGAATCATTGGTCAAACACGCAGAAGAAATTGGTGCAAAACTGTTGATGGTCCAGCGAGATTTTGATTTTGCGTCAATGGAAAGCGTGCAGTGGAACTACCGCTTCCATCCGCAATCTTCAGACGGCCAAAACCGCAACCGCAATTCCTTGCCGTTTCCTGCTTTGCGCGGCGCGTATCAGTTGTCCAATGCCGCGTGCGCACTGACTGTTTTAGAGTGTCTGAACAATCAGCTGCCCGTTGACATCGGCGCGATTAAACGCGGTTTGCTGTTGGTTGAGAATCCTGGACGTTTCCAAGTTTTACCCGGCCGTCCGCTGGTGGTTTTGGATGTCGGCCACAATCCGCACGCAGCCCGTGCCTTGCGTCGCAGCCTGATTAACCTTGCCTTTGCCCAAAAACGTACCGCCGTATTCAGTATGTTGTCCGACAAAGATATTGACGGCGTGCTGGAAATCGTTAAAGACCAGTTTGACGAGTGGAATATCGCGCCTTTAGATGTACCGCGTGGCATGACGGTGGAGGCTTTGCAGGCCAAATTGGCTGAACACGGCATCGACAATGTAAATGTTTTTGAAACCGTCGCCGCAGCCTACCGCGCTGCTTTGGCGAAAGCAACCGAAAATGATAGAATCGTTGTTTTCGGCTCATTCCATACTGTTGCCGATGTAATGGCTGTTTTGAAAGAACACTAACGAGGAAATTATCATGTCCGACAATAAACAAAAAGAAACTCCAAACGGATACGATTTAGACGGTTACGAACAACTCAAACGCCGCAATCGCCGCCGCTTGGTTTTGGCCTCCGGCTTGGTGGTGGCTTCAGGTATGCTGTTCGGCCTGGCGCTGACATCGGGTGACGATAAAAATTCACCGTTTAAAGAAGCCCCTGTCGGTCAGACTCAAGTCAAAACGGCTGATGAGCCCAGCAAGGCTGTTGTCCTAGAGCCGAATAAAGAGGATGTTGCGATGGCTGAAGAAGCAGCCCGCCATGCGGATGCCGAAGCGCAAAGCAAACCTCAAAATGCCGGCGATGAAGAAGACAATGCGCCGGTTGAAGTATTGAAGCCAAACCGTGAATCTGCTCCCGAAGATGTCGGCGAGCCGTTGGTTTTGATTAATGATACTTTGGATGACGGCAATATTAAAGGTTTGGAAGAGTCCGAGCGTATTCAACGCGCCGAGGCTGCCAAACGTGAAGCTGCGGAGCGCCGAGCCGAAGAACGCCGCCAACGTCAGGCTGAACAACGTGCTGCTGCGGCACGTAAAACACAAGCCCAACAGGAAGCTGCTGAGAAAGAAAACGCATTGGCGGCTAAAAAACGCGCACTTCAAGCGCGTGCTGAAAAAGCAGAGCGTGAAGCTGCTGCCGAACGCAATAAATTGGCACAATTGGAAAAAGCAGAGAAAGCCATTGCTGAACGTAAATCTGCCAAAAACAGCAAAGACAGCGTAAAAGACAAGGCCGAACCTGCCAAGAAAGCAGAAGCCAAAGTTGAAAAACCAAAAAATGAAAAGGCTAAACCGGAAACGGCCAAAACAGAAAAAGCCGATAAGGTAAAAACTGCCGAGAAGCCGTCTGAAAAAGCCAAGCTTAAAGCCGAAAAAGAAACAGCAGAAGCCAAACCTGCGAAAAAAGCCGCCATTCAGGCTGGTTATGCTGAAAAAGAACGCGCACAAAGCCTGCAACGTAAAATGAAAGCCGCAGGTATCGATTCGACCATTACTGAAGTGATGACCGATAAAGGTAAGGTGTATCGCGTGAAATCAGCCAGTTATAAAAATGCACGCGATGCCGAGCGTGATTTGAACAAATTGCGTGTACATGGCATTGCCGGTCAGGTAACCAGTGAGTAATTTGCCTGTTGCCGATTTGTTGGCTGTCGCCGTCATCGTCATCTGCATCATTATCTCGCTGACGCGGGGGATTATTGCTGAAGCAGGGGCGATGGTGGCATGGGTGGTATCGTTTATTGCAGCCAGAACGCTCGCCGTGCCGTTTGCCGATGTGGTCTTTAAATCGGTTGAGCCGCATGCTTTGGCGGTTGCCATGGGTTTTGCCGCTGTGTTTTTTCTGGCATGGCTGTTGCAAAAACTGGCACGGTCGCTGTTAAGCAGTTTGGTGTCTGCCGTTGGTCTGGGAAGCATCAACCGTTTGCTTGGCGGCGTATTCGGTGCAGTGAAAGGTGTGATTTTGGTAACACTGGCTGTGATGGTTTTTTCGCATACCGATTTGCCGAAGACGGAAGAGTGGCAAAGTTCCCATACGATTCCGTATTTTGAATCGCTTGCCGATGCCGCAATGCCGTATCTGCCGGGAAAAGAAGATACGCATGAGGAAGCGGATGATTGATGTTAATGGTTTCAGACGGCCTGAAGGTCGTTTGAAACCGTTTTTTATTTGTCTGAAGGTAGCATTATATTGTCAACAATTTGGGCAAACTCCTCTAAATTATTTTATAATGACACCTTACCCATTTAACCCTAAAACTCGGAGAGTCTCGATATGTGTGGTGTATTAGGTTTGGTCAGTCATGAGCCGGTCAATCAGCTGCTGTATGACGGTCTGCAGATGCTGCAGCATCGTGGTCAGGATGCGGCAGGCATTGTGACTGCAGAGGGCAGCACGTTTCATATGCACAAAGGCAAAGGCATGGTGCGTGAAGTGTTCCGTACCCGAAACATGCGCGACTTGGTAGGTAATGCCGGCATTGCACATGTCCGCTATCCGACCGCCGGCAATGCAGGCAGCAGTGCAGAGGCTCAGCCTTTCTATGTCAGCTCTCCGTTTGGCATTGTTTTGGCACATAATGGTAATCTAACCAATACCGAAGAGCTGTATGAGAATGTGTGCAACAAACACCTGCGCCATGTTAATACCAGCTCCGATTCCGAAGTATTACTCAATGTATTTGCGCATGAATTGCGCCGCGAAGTCTCTAAAAATACAGTTCCTTACCAACTCACCATCGACAATATTTTCAACGCTGTTTCCGAAGTGCACCGTTTGGTGCGCGGCGCATACGGCGTAGTAGCCATGATTGCAGGATACGGCATGCTGGCTTTCCGAGATCCTTTCGGTATCCGTCCGTTGGTTTTGGGTTCGCAAATTGACGAATCCGGCAAAAAATCTTATGCCGTTGCCTCCGAATCCGTTGCCTTCAATGCACTTGCCTATGATTTGGAACGCGATATCCATCCGGGCGAAGCCGTATTTATTGGTTTTGACGGTACGATTATTTCCCGTCAATGCAGCGATAAAGCCAAATTAAGCCCTTGTCTTTTCGAATATGTTTATTTTGCCCGCCCGGACTCCGTCATCGATGGCGTTTCCGTTTATCAGTCCCGTATGGATATGGGTGTATCGTTGGCAGAAAAAATCAAACGCGAGCTGCCTGTCGATGATATCGATGTCGTGATGCCGATTCCCGATACCAGCCGACCCAGCGCGATGGAGCTTGCCGTCCATCTCGAAAAACCTTACCGCGAAGGTCTGATTAAAAACCGCTACATCGGCCGCACCTTTATTATGCCCGGCCAGGCAACACGCAAAAAATCAGTACGCCAAAAACTCAGTCCGATGGAAACCGAGTTTAACGGCAAGAGCGTTTTATTGGTGGATGATTCCATCGTACGCGGTACGACCAGCCGTGAAATCGTCGAAATGGTACGCGCGGCAGGTGCACGCAAAGTCTATATCGCTTCTGCCGCTCCTGAAGTACGCTATCCGAATGTGTACGGCATCGATATGCCGACCCGTGAAGAACTGATTGCAAACGGCCGCAGCGCGGCAGAAATCGCAGCCGAAATTGGCGCGGACGGTATCGTCTTCCAAAATTTAGAAGACTTGGAAGCAGTAGTCAAAGCGCTCAATCCCAAAATCGAATCCTTTGATTCTTCATGCTTCAACGGTGTTTATCAAACCGGCGATATCGATGAAGCATATCTAAATCGCCTCTCTGCCGAAAAATCAGGTTGCGGCGGCTTAAAAGTACATCCAAGCAAAATGGAACACAGCATCAGTATCAGCGATAGCGATGATGAAGAATAAAGTAAATTGACTTACAATAAAGGCCGTCTGAAAATTAACGTTCAGACGGCCTTTAATTATGTTTTAGACACATCATGAGTACCGAAACCAAAAATTACATCACGCCTACCGGCTGGCAGGCATTGAAAGACGAACTTTATCATCTGGTCAACAAAGAACGCCCGGAAATCGTCCAAATCGTTAACTGGGCGGCAAGCAATGGCGACCGTAGCGAAAACGGCGACTATCTTTACGGCAAACGCCGCATGCGCGAAATTGACCGCCGTATCCGCTTCCTAACCAAACGCTTGGAAGCCGCCGTCGTCGTCGATCCAGAAGCGCGCGAAGCCACGGACCAGATTTTCTTCGGTGCAACCGTTGGCTTACTGCGCGGAGACGGTCGAGAACAAACTGTCAAAATCGTCGGCGTAGATGAAATCGATACCGCTAAAAACAAAATCTCATGGATTTCCCCTTTGGCACGCAGCCTGATTAAAGCGCGCGAAGGCGACGAAGTTGTCTTGAATACGCCGGAAGGGCAGGAGGTTATAGAGATTTTGTCGGTGGAGTATATTAAGATTGAATGATTATGTGTGAATAATGCGAATGAAACTACAAAAGGCCGTCTGAAAAATAGACTTCAGACGGCCTTTTATTGATTGTATCTACACTTTTAAGATTTTCCAGCTTTATCCCCGATTTTGCTTTCTTTGCCTTGAAGCAGATTTTGAATATTGCTTTTATGGCGGTACAACACCAATGCGGCAATGAATACGGTTGCCCATGCCCAAGAGGCGTGTGGCATCATAAAGAAGGCGAAAATGGGTGCGCAGACGGTGGCGACCAGGGCAGCGAGGGAGGAAACTTTGAAACCAAACGCCATGACCAGCCAAATCAAGGCGCAGAGCAGGGCGGTTGCGGGGGAGAGGGCGAGCAAGACGCCCAATGCGGTGGCTACGCCTTTGCCGCCTTTAAAATTGAAAAATATTGGCCACATATGGCCGACCAATGCTGCAATGGCGACCAGGGCTATTGTTGCATCCGACAAATCTAAAGCATTTTGCAGACAGCGCGCCAAGATGACGGCAACCAAGCCTTTTACTGCATCGCCGAGCAGGGTCAGTGCGGCTGCTTTTTTCTTGCCGCTGCGCAAGACGTTGGTGGCGCCGGGGTTGCCGGAGCCGTAAGTGCGCGGATCGTCCATGCCGTAATATTTTGATACGATGACGGCAAAAGACAGGGAGCCGATAAGATAGGCGGCAATAATGGCAAGTACATTGAACATTTTGGGTGCTTTACTTAAAATGGGAATGGTTATTCTATCAAAAAAACGGACAGGCAAATGGATAAAATCTTTTTGTACGGCATGAAAGCCGATACTTTAATCGGCGTATATGATTGGGAACGTGAGCGTAAACAGACTTTGATTTTGGATTTAGAAATCAGTGTTCCCGAGCGTACGGGCACGAGCGACGATATCGGCGACACCATCCATTATGGCGAAGTATGCGAAGTCGTACGCCGCAACCTTGCCGAACAGGATTTTTTACTGCTGGAAACGTTGGCGGAACATATCGCCCAATTGATTTTAAATGATTTTGGTGCGGTCAAAGTACGCGTCCGTATTGTGAAACCGGGTATCTTGCCCGATGTTGCGCAGGTCGGTATTGAAGTTGAACGTACTCGGGAATAAACCATAAATATATAAATTTTTAGTTTTAAATAAAAAAGAAAACGTCATGATTGAACAAATATTGGGAAGTATGTCAGGTATATTTTGGATTTTTCTGATCATTATTCCTTTGCTTTTATTAAAAGCACTGTTGAGAAATCCTAAAATAAAGGGAAGCATGGGGGAAATAGCAGTTCGTTCTGTAATTGGAAAAAATTTAGATGAGAAAACTTATTTTGAGTTTCACGATTTAATTATTCCATCTCGAGATGGTACGACACAAATTGATCATATTTATGTCTCAATTTTTGGGATATTTGTGATAGAAACTAAAAATTACACAGGCTGGATTTTTGGTAGTGAAAAGCAATCTAAATGGACGCAAATCATCTATAAACAGAAACATTATTTCCAAAACCCGTTGTGTCAGAATTATGCTCATATCAAAGCATTGTCAGAACTATTGCAATTTCCTGAGGAGAAGTTTCATTCAATGGTAGTTTTCTTAGGTGATTGTGAATTGAAATCGAAAATGCCACCCAATGTTTGCCGTATTAGGCAGGCGGCGGCTTATATTAAGAATTTTCAGACGGCCGTATTGCTTCCTCATGAGGTAGAGGCAATAGTTGCTGTATTGTCTTCAAGTGACTACCAAGCAAATAGTGAGAAGCTGCGAACACATACGGAGCGTTTGCAACAACGACATCAGCGGTAAATATTAGAAAAGGCATCCTCTGAATTTATTTTAGTAAAATTTCAGACGGCCTTTAATATTTAATAATTTGGAAATGAGGTAAAAAAATGGATTTGAAAGAAACTAAATTAAGCAGCGAGCCAATCTATGAAGGTTCTTTTGTTACCATCAGCCGCGATCGGGTGCGCCTGTCCAACGGCAATGAAAGCCAACGGGTTGTGATCCGCCATCCGGGTGCTGCGTGTGTGTTGGCGGAAACGGAAGACGGCAAAGTTGTTTTGGTGCGCCAATGGCGTTATGCCGCCGATCAGGCGACGTTGGAATTGCCGGCGGGTAAATTGGATGTGGCGGACGAAGATCCTGCCGAATGCGCTTTGCGTGAGTTGGCGGAAGAAACGCCATACGTTGCCGACAGTGTTAAATTGTTGTACAGCTTTTACACGGCAGTCGGTTTTTGTGATGAGAAAATGTATCTCTACCAAGCGCAAGGCGTGCGTCTGGGCAGCGAGTTGAGCAATGATGAAGATGAAATTACTGAAACCGTCTTGATGAGCAAGGAAGAGGTGCGCGCTGCATTGGCAAACGATGAAATCAAAGATGGTAAGACTTTGATTGGTTTGCAGTATTGGTTGACTCAGAATTGATATGTTAAGAGACAAACAAGGCCGTCTGAAAAAGCTTTCAGATGGCCTTGTTTTATTTTGTAGCCGGATTTTAACCTAATAAAGCCGGTGCGAACCGTGTGATCGTATCGCGTAAAACGATGAGTTTGCCGTGGAAGAAGTGGGACGAACCGGCAATGGTTACAACCGGCAGGCCTTGTGGTTCTGCCCATGTCAGGGCTTTGTTGATTTCGACGACTTCGTCTTCTGCGCCATGAATCATCAATGTTTTGGCGACGTCGGGAACGTCGGATGGTTCCGGGCGGTCTTTGTAGTGATGGACGGCAGCGCCCATCAGCAATAGCAAATCAGGCGTGCGTTCTTGGGCGGCAAAGGTGGAAACGTAGCCGCCGAATGAGAAGCCGGCCAGGGCGAATTGCGGTGCGTCTGGATGTTGCGCGCGGGCGTAGTCGATAACGGCAATGCAGTCTTGCGTTTCGCCGCGGCCGTAGTCGTGTTCGCCTTCGCTGTTGCCTACGCCGCGCAGGTTTGGCAGATAGCAGTGAAAACCGAGTTGCGATAAGGCTTTAGCGGCGGTTTGGATGACTTTGTTGGTGTTGGTGCCGCCTTGCAGGGGATTGGGGTGGTTAATGACGGCGACGCCACGGGCGGACTCTTGTGTGCTTGGCAGGTAGATGGTTTCCAGCAAACCGACCGGGCCGGGGATTTGAATGATGTCGGGTTTGAGCATGAGTGTGTCCTTGTTTGTTTTTTCAGACGGCCTGAAGCGGTTTACAGATAAAAATTCTTGCCGTTGTTTTGATTGTTGGCTTTCAAATCAGCAAGCATCCGTTTGAAGTCCAAGCCGTATTTTTCGCTTAATTTTTCGGCGCGTTTTTTCAGGTTGTCGAGATTTTGTTCTTTGGGGCTGCTTTGGAAGGCCATGACCGCTACGTTGCCGTGGCTCTCGGCCGGCAGCTCGAGTACGCGGCCGTCAAAGACGTTGAGCAGGCGTTCGACAAAGCGTTGATAACGCTGGTCGCCGCTCCACCAGTTGGTCACAAATACGCCGTCGGGAGAGAGGGCGTTGCGGCAGTCTTGGAAGAAGGGTTCCTCCACCAAAGCATCGATAATCTGTTCGCCGTCAAAACCATCTACCAAAATCACATCGGTATTGTGGCGGAACACTTTAATATATTCCGCACCGTCCGCCTCGATAATTTCAAAATTTTCGCCTTCGTGCGGCAATTCAAACAAGCTGCGCGCCACGGCGATGACTTGCGGATTGATGTCAATGGCGGTTTGCTTGGTATCGGGCAGGTAGCTGTCTATCCAACGGGCAAACGAGCCGCCGCCCAAGCCGATTTGGGTGATGTGTTTGGGCGGGGTTTCTGTAAACAGCAGCCAACCCATCATGGCGCGGCTGTACGACAACACCAGCTCGGACGGATGATCGACATTCATGGAGCTTTGAATGGTGTCGCTGCCCAAGTGCAGGGAACGGATATTGCCTTCTTCGGAA
>NZ_JBQCXF010000016.1:0-31720 GCF_051956635.1 Neisseria sp. P0022.S010
CTCAGACTGAGGGCGATGCCGCTAAATGCGCCGAGAGTGTAGATTGCAACTTTTTTCAAAGTGGATTTTGTTGACATTCGTTTGACTTTCTTTTTGTGTACGGTAAGCAAAGTGGTTTTTGTTTTCTCTGAACCCGTTGACTTTATGTGATTTAAACGCTCGGAACAATAAGTTTAAGGTAAAAGTTTGTTGTTTAATGTGCTGAACAGGCGTGAAAATCGTGTTTTATTGTAGTTTATGATGAAAATTCAGACGGCCTGGAGGGAAAATTCACTCAGGCCGTCTGAAACATCAGTTAATCCATGAAAGCGGATTCATGACTTGTCCGTTGTAGCGGACTTCAAGGTAAAGGCCGGTTTCGCCCGACGGCAAAGTGCCGCTGGTACCAATCTTGCTGCCGGCATTGACGGCGTAGTTTTGGGCGATGTCAATTTCGCTCAGGCCGGAGTAAATGCTGACATAGCCGTCGCCGTGGTCGAGGACGACTACTTTGCCGTAGCCTTCAAGCTCGCCGGCAAAAGTAACCGTGCCTGAGGCAATGCTGCTGACCGGGGCCGGAACGGTATTGTAGAACACGCCTTTCCAAACTTCGCCATCGCCGCGGTCTTGGCCGAACAGGCCTGCCAGTGTGCCGTTAACCGGTTTTTTCAGACGGCCTTGCATTCGGCTGAAGCTGTTGACGTTGCTGACGGTCAAGCCTTGGGTATTTGGGGCTTGCAGTTTCATGTCTTCGTCAGTCAGCGTGGACATGGCGGCGCGTTCGGCTTCGGCTTTTTGTTGGGCGGCAGCCTGCTCTTTGCGTGCTTTTTCGGCAGCGGCCAAACGGGCTTCGGCGGCTTTTTTACGCGCTTCTGCTTCGGCTTTGCGTTGCTCGGCTTTGCGTTTTTCCAAATCTTTCAAGAGATTGTTGAGGCGTTGCTCGTTTTCTCTGTGGTTGATTTTCTTTTGCGCTTCTTTGGCCATTTGCGCGTTTTGACGGCGGCTTTCGGCTTGTTCGGCGGTATTGGTTACGCCTTGTTGACGCAATGAAGCTTGGATATTGGCTTGCAGTTTTTTCAGGTAAGCCAATTCATTGTTGATTTTTTGCTCTTGCGCTGCCAGCTCTTTTTGTTGTTTTTCCAAGTCTCTCATGACTTGGTCGTTGGCGTTGTTGATATAACGCGTGTAACGCAGGAAGCGGGTTTTTTGACCGGCATCGGCGTTTTTCAGGAAGAGGGCAACAGCGTTGGGCTGGCTGTTTTTATAGTTACCGGACACAAAACGCGAAATTTGGGCGCGCGTGTTGGAAACTTCGGCTTTTAACTGGTTGGCATCGGCATTGAGTTTTTGGAATTTTTCCCAAGCGTCGCGTTGTTTGCGGTTGATGCCGGAGAGGTTGTTGCGTGTTTGTTGCAGCTGTTTGAGCGTGGCATTAACATGGATAATGAAACCCTCGTTGCGTTTGGCAAAGGATTTCTTGCTTTCCATTTCGTTGGCGGCGGCAGCCACGGCTGCTTTGAAATCGTTGTCGGCTGAAGAGACGGCTTTAGGCTCAGCTTTAGTGTCGTCTTTTTTGTTTTGCTCTTTGGCTTTGGTGTCTTTTTTAGCGTCTTTTTTATCTTCAACAGCTTTTTTGGCAGGCTCTTTGGCTTTGGTTTCTTTGGTATCGGCCTTTTTGTCTTCGGTTGCTTTTTTTACTGGTTCTTTGGATTGACGCTCTTTTTTATCCTCAGCCGCTTTTTTAGCAGGCTCTTTGGTTTTGGTTTCTTTAGGTTCTGCTTTTTTTACGGGTTCTTTGGCTTTACTGTCTTTTTTATCTTCAACAGGTTTCTTGTCTTGCTCTTTGGCTTTGCCGGGTTTTGCGGCTGCGGCTTTTTTGTCTTTTGCCGTTTCTTTAGGCTCTTCTGTTTTGCGGTTGGCTTTTTTATTGTCGGCAGCGGCTTCGGTGGCTTTAGCCGGTTTGTTTTTGGCTGAAGCGCGTTCGTTCTTGTCGGTGGTTTCCTTCTCTTTGGAGGCTTTGGCTTTAACCGCTTTTTTGTCTTCCTCTTTTTCTTTTACTGCTTGTTTTTTTGAGGTTTCTTTTTTTACATCTGCCTTAGCGGCTTCTTTCTCTGTTTTCACGGGTGCAGCTTTTTTGACGGCGGCCGCTTTTTCTTTCGGCGCGTCTTTGGCAGCATAGGTTGGCAGGGAGAAGCTGAGCAGCAGGGCGAGGATGAGGGGTTTGTAACGCATGGTTCGATCTTGCTATTAAAGTAGGAACAATAGGACGGATTATACTGTCTGTCAGGCCGTCTGAAAATAATATTGGGTTGCAATATGGACGAACGGTCTTATATAGTAATGATGGAGTAGGCGGATATGATTCCGCCTGTCTGGAAACTGACAGTCTGCATTGACAGGATATTATGAAAAAATATTTATTAGTAGTGTTGGGCGCCATGGTTTTGGCGGCTTGCGGTAACGATACCGATAAAATCGGACGCGCCAGTACGGTGTTTCATATGTTGGGTAAAAACGACCGTATTGAAGTGGAAGGTTTTGATGATCCTGATGTGCAGGGGATTGCCTGCTATATTTCGTACGCGAAAAAAGGCGGTTTGAAAGAAACAGTCAATCTGGAAGAAGATGCCAGCGATGCATCGGTTTCCTGCGTGCAAAGTGCGGAAGTCATCCGTTATAACGAGGCTGCGGTTTTGAAACCGCGACAAGTGTTCAAACGCAGTGCCAGCATAGCATTTAAGAGCCAGCAGATTATCCGCTACTACGACCCGAAACGTAAGTCTTTCGCTTATTTGGTGTACAGCGATAAAATCGTTCAAGGTTCGCCGAAAAATTCTTTGAGCGCGGTATCGTGTTTTGCCCATGCGAAAACCGATACACCGGTACCGGCAGGCGGTGCGGTTTACGGCGCCTGCGTGGTGGACGCGCCGATTTCCGACGGCCAAAAATAATAAAATCAGCTTAATAGATTAAGAAGAATATGAATTTAGCCAACCATTTCCTGATTGCCATGCCTCATATGGACGATCCGTTTTTTACGGATACGGTCATTTATGTGTGCGAACACGATGAAGAAGGTGCGCTGGGTATCATCATCAACAAACCTTCGCCGATTACCATGGACATGATTTTCGCCGCCGCCGACCGCAATATCCCGTTGCGCCTGCAACATGAAAACGTGATGATGGGCGGGCCGGTTCAGATTGAGCGCGGCTATGTCGTGCATACGCCGATCGGCCGCTGGCAAAACAGCATGGTGGTAACCGATAACGTGGCGCTGACTTCTTCGCGCGATGTGATTGAAAACCTGTCTAAAGAAGGTGCGGTGGATAAGGCTTTGATCAGTATCGGTTATTCTAAATGGGGCAAAGGGCAGTTGGAGCGCGAGCTGGCAGAAAATGTTTGGCTGACCGTCCCTGCGGACGAGCATATTCTTTTTGATGTGCCTTACGAGCTTCGTTATGCCGCCGCTTTTGAAAAATTGGGTGTCAATCCGAACGCTTTGTTTTCAGGAGTCGGCCATGCCTGATGCACCAAAAGGCACAGTTTTGGCCTTTGATTTCGGCGAAGCGCGCATCGGCGTGGCGCAGGGCGAGGCAGAGCTGGGTATGAGCCATCCGCTGGCAACGGTAACCGGCAACAGCAATGATGAAAAATTCGAGGCCATTGCCAAGCTGGTCAAAGAATGGCAACCCAAGTATTTTGTGGTCGGCCTGCCGACGCATACCGACGGCACGGAGCATGAGCTGACCCGTTTGAGCCGCAAGTTTGGCCGCCGTTTGCACGGACGTTTTAATTTGCCGGTTTATTGGGTGGACGAAAGGATGTCTTCCCTATACGCGGAAAGCCTGCTTGCTGAAGCCCAAGTATTTGGCCGAAAACAAAAATCCGTGCTTGACCAAGTGGCGGCACAGGCGATTTTGCAAGGCTTTTTTGAAGGCGGCGCGGCCGAGTATTTCAATGGCCGAGAAGAATAACGTTATTGATTATTAGGCCGTCTGAAACTGGATTTCAGACGGCCTTGGTTTTGTTACGGCTTTGGGATAAAAGAGGTTTAGTTTGGTTAAGCCTGATTTTTTCCGGCATAAACTTTGCTACACTCCGCTTTCTTTTTTTAGACATAAACACACACAAGGAAAAAGTCATGGCACTCATGGACAATCTTTTGAATGCGGCTACCCAAATGTTGGGTGGCAACAGCGAAAACGGCGCACAAGGTTCTTTGACCGATATGGCGATGGATTTGGTTAAACAACAAGGCGGCGTGGGCAACCTGATCAACCAACTGCAACAAGGCGGTTTGGGCGATGCCCTGAGCAGCTGGGTGTCCAACCAATCCAGCAACCTGCCTGTATCCGGCAGCGACCTGCAAAATGCGTTGGGCAGCGATACCGTGAACCAAATCGCGCAAAAATTCGGCGTGGATGCCGGCCAAGCAGGCGATTTGTTGGCAAAAGTGTTGCCAGACTTGGTTGATAAAGCGACGCCTAACGGCACGGCTCAAGATGCGGATGGCTTCGGCTTGGACGACATCGCTTCTATGTTGCTGAAAAACTTTATAAAATAATGAGTTGAATCCTTATGATAAGGCCGTCTGAATCCGTTCAGACGGCCTTATAACTTTTGGTTTGCGGTAAATAACCAATTAATCTTTTTCTAACAAAAACGAATGGCTTATCATGCCCACTTCGTTTTATTACAAAAAAGGTCATAAAGATGTCACGTTTAACCATACACACAGTCGAAACCGCTCCTGAAGCTGCTAAACCACGCGTTGAAGCCGTATTGAAAAACAACGGCTTTATTCCTAACCTGATCGGCGTTTTGGCCAATGCGCCTGAAGCTTTGGCGTTTTATCAAGAAGTTGGCAAGCTGAATGCGGCCAACAGCCTGACTGACGGCGAAGTTGAAGTTGTCCAAATCATCGCCGCCCGTACCAACGAATGCGGTTTCTGCGTTGCCGGCCACACCAAACTGGCCACCCTGAAAAAACTGCTGTCCGAACAATCCATCAAAGCCGCACGCGCATTGGCTGCAGGCGAGTTTGACGATGCCAAACTGAGTGCTTTGGCGACATTCACTCAAGCCGTTATGGCGAAAAAAGGCGCGGTATCCGACGACGAGCTGAAAGCTTTCTTTGATGCCGGTTATAACCAACAGCAAGCCGTTGAAGTCGTTATGGGCGTTGCTTTGGCAACCTTGTGCAACTACGTCAACAACCTTGCCAAAACCGAAATCAACCCTGAATTGCAGGCATTTGCCTAATCCCATCAAAGGCCGTCTGAAAATTCAGACGGCCTTTCTTAAAAGAACTCAATATCGCCAAAATATCCAGAGGAAAAAAAATGACACGCGAAGCTTTACTGAACAATGTTGCCGAACTCGTTAAAAGCAAATTAAAACCATTGGTGGACGACATCGACCGCAAAGGCCTGTACCCGAAAGAATTTATGCTGGAATTGGGCAAAATCGGCGGTTTTGCCGCGACCGGTACGGTTGAAGAAGGCGGCAACGGTTTGGGTTTGGCAACGCAAATCGCCGTATTGCGCGAAATCGGTAAAGAATGCGGCGCGACTTCGTTCAGCGCATGGTGTCAGGCGGCTTGCGCGTGGTATCTGCACCAATCCCCCAACCAAGCGGTTAAAGACAAATATTTGGCCGATATTCTGCAGGGCAAAGTTTTGGCCGGTACGGGCATGTCCAATACCGTCAAACACCTTGCCGGTATCGAAAAACACAACTTGCAAGCCGAGCGCGTCGAAGGCGGCTACAAAATCAACGGCGCTTTGCCTTGGGTATCCAATATTGGCGAAGACCACATTTGGGCAAATACCGCCCAAATCGGCGACAGCTATGTGATGTTTATCACCGGCGGCCAATGGGAAGGCGTTACCCTGCAAAACTGTCCTGAGTTCTGCGGTTTGGAAGGTACGCGCACTTACAGTCTGAATTTTAAAGACGTGTTTATTCCCGATGAAGATGTGATTGCTACGCCTGAGCAGTTCCAGTCTTATATCCCGACCATTAAAGCCGGTTTCATTCTGCTGCAAATGGGTATCGGCGCCGGTGTGATTGACGGTGCGCTCGGCATTATCCGCATGGCCAATGTGGTGAACGCAGAAGTAAACTCATACCTCGACCACAGCTACGATGAATTGAAAGCCGCTTTGGACGGCGCATGGGCGGAAACTGAACACCTTGCCGATGATGCGTGGAACAATAAACCCGATACGCTGGCAACCTTGAAACTGCGTGAAGCGGCTGCCGTATTGGCACTGAATGCCACTCAATCTGCCGCATTGCATGCAGGCGCGAAAGGTTATCTGATGCGCAGCCCGGCGCAACGTCGCGTCCGCGAGGCCATGTTCGTCGCCATCGTAACACCGGCCATCAAACACCTGCGCAAAGAAATCGCCGCTTTGGAAGCAGCGCAATAAATTCAAAATATCAACAATAAGACACACGAAAGGCCGTCTGAAAATACGGTTTCAGACGGCCTTTAAAAATGGAAGGAACACCAAATGGCTCAATATATGTGCGGCCCTTGCGGCTGGATTTACGATGAAGATGTCGGCGACCCCGAACACGGCCTGCCGGCAGGTACCAAGTTCGAAGACATCCCCGACGACTGGAAATGCCCTGAATGCGGCGTAGGTAAAGAAGATTTCTACCTTCTGGACTTCACCATATAAATTATCCGATTATTTAATAAAAAGGCCGTCTGAAGTTTCAGACGGCCTTTGTTTGCTTAATCGTCAGCGGTAGAGAGAAACAATGGTTTCCGCCGCTTTGACACAGCTTTCCACGTCGGCAACCAAAGCGATGCGGACGTAGCCCTCGCCCGGATTGCCTTGCTCGGTATCGCGGGCAAGGAAGCGGCCGGGTAACACTTGGATGGCGGCTTTCTGCCACAGGTTGCGCGTGAATGCCAAGTCGTCGCCGTCGGGAACTTTCAGCCAAATGTAGAACGATGCGTCAGGCAGTTTGACATCGAATACCTGTTGCAAAATCGGAATAACGCGGTCGAATTTTTCTTGGTATAGGCGGCGGTTGGCAATGACGTGTTCTTCGTCGTTCCAAGCGGCAATGCTGGCGCGTTGGACAGGAATGCTCATTGCGCTGCCGTGGTAGGTGCGGTAGAGCAGGAAGTTTTTGAGCAACTCGGCATCGCCTGCGACAAAGCCGGAACGCAAACCGGGGACGTTGGAGCGTTTGGACAGGCTGGTAAACATAATAATGTTGTGCGTGCCTCGACCTAATTGCGCCGCAGCCTGCAAGCCGCCGATCGGTTTGTTGTCGTCAAAATAAATTTCGGAATAGCATTCGTCAGAGGCAATAACGAAGCCGTATTTGTCTTGCAAATCAAAAATTTCTTTCCAGTCTTCTAATTGCAGGACGCTGCCGCTCGGATTGTTGGGCGAGCAGACAATCAGGACTTTGGTGCGCTGCCATACGTCTTCAGACAGGCTGCTCCAATCGGGGTTGAAGCTGGGTGCCGGACAGTTGGCAAAATGGATTTCGCCGCCGCCTAATATAGTCGCGCCTTCGTAAATTTGATAGAAAGGATTGGGACTGATAACGACCGGTTTGGGGCCGTCTGAAGCTGGATTCAAAACGGTTTGGATAAAGGAGAACAATGCTTCCCGGCTGCCCAATACGGGCAGGATTTCATTGTCGGGATTAAGGCTCAAACCATCATAACGGCGGGCAACCCATTCGGCGCAGGCTTGGCGCAGTTCGGGCAGGCCTGCGGTCAGCGGATATTTTTCCAGTTCGTGCAGGGAGGCGGTCAGTGCATCGGTGATGACTTTGGGCGTCGGGTGTTTCGGCTCGCCGATTTGCAGATGAATGGGCGTTACGCCTGCGGGTGCGTCAATGCCTTGCATGGCTTCACGCAAGCGGGCGAAAGGATAGGGTTTGAGGTGGTTCAATAATGGATTCATGATGTTTCTGCTGGATAAATTCAGGCGATAATCTTAGCATTTTTTAGATGGATTGGGACAAAAAGGCCGTCTGAAAACAGGGTTTGAATGTTTTTCAGACGGCCTTTTGAGTGTTGATGCGTTTATTTGGCAGGGACGGCAGGCAAGGAACCGTTTAAGAGATATTGAATGGTTTCTTGAACCGTACGGATGGCATTGCCAAACGGTAGCGGGTCTTTACCGCGGAAAAACAGGCCTTTATCGACTTCGCCACGGAATGCGGCGGAAAGTTGGATGTCGATACAGAATTGACCGGCTTTGGCCAAACCGTCGCGCAGGCCGCAGCTGGTCAGGCAGTTCAGGCCTTGGGTGCAACGGCGCGGATCGTTTTTGGCGTTGGCTTGCAATTTGGCTTCGCGTTTGATGTAGCTGTCGAGGAATTTGGTGCGTACGCCACGTGCAGGCAAACCGGCGACAGACATAAATTCAACCACTTTTTCGGTTTCCGCACCGGCCAGGGTTTTTTTGAAGTTGATGTGGGCATCGCCTTCTTCGGTTACGGCAAATGCGGTACCGATTTGGACGGCGGATGCGCCCCAGTTTTTCAAGGCTGTTTTGACTTTTTCAAAGTTTGCCATACCGCCGGCGAGTACCAACGGGATTTTTTCGCTTTCCAAACCTAAGTTTTTGAATACTTCAAATGTCTCTTCAATGACGCGTTTGAACTCGAATTTGGCATCGTTTACGCCGTCAACGGTTGCCGCACCCAAGTGGCCGGCCGCGTGGGCAGGGTGTTCGATAACGATGGCATCGGGCAAAACGCCTTTTTTCATCCAACGTTTCAAAACGATATTGATACCGCGTGATTCGGACAAGATAGGGAAAAGGGCGACATCTTTGTGATAGCCTTCGGCCATTTCCGGCAAGTCCAAAGGCAAACCCGCGCCCATTACAATCGCGTCCGCACCGGATTCGCAGGCCTGGCGGACGTAGGCGGCATGGTCTTTGACGGCTTTCATGACGTTGACGGCAATCATGCCTTTGCCTTCTGAATCGGCTTTGGCTTTTTTGATTTCGCGGTCAAGCGCGATGCAGTTGAGGCGGGTGTATTTTTCTTCGCTGGAATTGATTTTCGATTCGGCCAACAAATCTTCATGCAAGTGGCGCAAATCGACGCTGGCGATGGTACCCACGCCGTTTTCTCGTGCAACCGCGCTGGAGAGTTTTGATGCGGAAACGCCTACACCCATGCCGCCCTGTACGACGGGAATCAGTGATTTGTCACGGATAATCAATGGGTCAAAGTTGTTTTGCATGGATGCTCCTTCATAGATTCTGGGTGGTGCCGTCTGAAATCCTATGAAATGAAAGGGATAACGGACTGATGTGTGTATAAATTCGGTGTGTTTTAGCCGCCGTTTTTCAGACGGCATGAGGCATGTTTTTAAAATTTTAGGAATTATACTCTAAGTTAATGTAAAAATTAGAGTATTAATACAGTTTTTTTAAAGAAAAAATTGAAAAGTCTTGTTAATAAAGGAATAAATTTTATATTGAGTCTGATGAGCAAGAAAAATCGGCCGATAAATACGGTAAATAAAAAGGCCGTCTGAAACGTAAATTTCAGACGGCCTTCAATTAAGTAAATCAGACAGAGGTCGGATTACATTTGTTTTTTAGCGGCGTCGATGGCGCGTTGGTCAGGGTTGATCAAGATTTCAACGCGGCGGTTTTGTGCACGGCCTTCAACAGTGGCGTTGGAAGCGATGGGTTGACGGGAACCGTAACCGAAAGTGCTCAAACGGGTGCTGCTTACGCCACGGGATTGCAGGAAGGTGGCAACAGATTCGGCGCGGTTGCGAGACAATGGCTCGTTGATGGCGTCGTTACCGGTGTTGTCGGTGTGGCCGTTGATGGTCAAAGTCGTATCAGGATATTGAACCAAAGTTTGCGCGGCGGCAGACAAAGCGCTTTGAGCTTGGCCGCTCAGGGCCGCGCTGCCGGTGGCGAAGGTTACGTTTTCAGGCATAACCAGCTTGATTTGGTTGCCTTGGCGTTCGACTTCGATATTGGTGTTAGCCAGGCTTTGACGCAGTTTTTTCTCTTGGTAGTCCATGTAACCGCCGATACCGGCACCTACTGCACCACAAGCCAATGCGGAGTTACGCGCGCCTTTGCCACCGTGGGTCAACGCGCCGACGATGCCGCAAACGGCCGCACCGCCCAAGCCGTACATGGCGGTTTTGCTGGCGGATTGTTGGCCGGTAACGGGATCGGTTACACAGCCGGTAAGCGCCAAAGGAATTGCAGTGGCAATAACGGTCAGGGGTTTCAAGAATTTCATGTCGTATCCTCTTTTTAGATGACGGCTCGGGCCGTCTGAAAAAATGAATAAAAACCGCGTGGGTCATTACGGATTTATGATACCCAATATCCGAAACGCAAAAGAATGGGTTTAACCCGATATTACGAAAATATTTGCCAGTTAACATAATTCTGAAGCATTTCTGCATTTTTCTGGTAGCTTGGCCGTTTTGCCGTGAAATAACAAGCAAAGTTTTTTACAGTTTCTTCCGTTTTTTCTGCTTGCGGCGATACCAGTTGACGAATGCCCATTTCAATCTGACCTTGACGTCATATCCCACCGAACCTGCACCCAGTATGAGCAAAACGGCGGAAACGGGCAGGGCGAAATGATGGCCGACCAGATGATAACCCCATGCGCCAACCACGCCGCCCAGTAAAAACGACAGCATCAATCCGCTTAAAAGCCACATTTTCGGTTTGTTGACGCGGACGTGCGGCAGGCGCGGATGATGCTGTTTGGAGTAATAAAGCGCGCGTGAGATTTCAATGCCCAAGTCGGTCGCCGTGCCGGTCATGTGGGTGGAACGGATGGCGCCGCCGGAAAGAAGCGTGATAACCGTATTGTGCATGCCCATAATAAAACACAATAAAAACAATGCCAAAGACGGCATAATAAAATCAGATCCGCCAAAATCCCATTCCATCGCAGCAATACCGAACCAACCGAATATCAACAGATAAACTGCTTCCAGCCACATGGAAAACCCAAAGCTGCCACGGAAACGCATCTGCTGCGTCCATAAAATCACCCAACCCGAATGCGCGGCACCGGCAACAAAACACAACACGCTGATGAAAGTCACCGCGGCAGACCACCAGTCTTGGAGATACAGCACATCAGCCAAAAGAGACATGGAGCCGGTTACATGGGAAATATAGCGCGCAAATGCAAAGAATCCCCCCGCATTAATCGCACCGGCAAGAAAGGCCATGATGTAGCCCAGCCGTCTGAAACGGGCATCGGAAATATTGTGTTCGTGCAGATACGGGCGATCCGCCTGCCAAAACGGAGGCGTGTGTTGCCTGTGGTGGCGCAATCTGTAGGAGTGGGGCGGTTTGTCAGCGTTCATTGAGTGGGTTTGGAGTTAAACATTCATACAGGGTGTATTTTATATGCAACTGTCTGCCGATAAGAACAAATAATCTAAAGTGTTCCCAAGTTGCCACACTTGCCCATTACACAATGAGGGCGTACATTAATAGAAAGATATAAACATAAGGAAACATCCGATGAATCCTATCCGTCTGACCTTATTGTTTGGCGCCGTTGCATTGCTGGCCGCCTGCGCCACCACGTCCGAGCAAAAAGCCGCACGCGCCCAAGCGCAGAAACGCTATGAGCAGGATCTTCAAGTCAATCTTGCCGCACAATGCGATCAGGAAACAGCCGCGCTGATCCGCCGCAAATTTGACGAAGAAGGCAAACCCGGTGTAGCAACCGCGGAACAAAAAGCCTTCCGCCTCAAATATATCGACAAAGTTTCCGACCCGATGTTCCAAGCCTGCTACAAAATGGCATGGCAAAACTATATTTCCCAAGAGCAGCTGCGCGAAGCCCGCTACTATCGCTATTACGACGATTGGGGTTATCCGTTTGGCCGTTATCCTTGGTGGTGGTAAAGCATTAACAAACCTCAGGGCCGCCTGAAAGCATATATTTATTGGTTTCAGACGGCCTAAGGTTTATTGAAACGGCAATAACGTTTACAATAGCCGCCTATTCAAACACACTACCCACCACCCATGAACATCTGGCTTGGACAGCGACACCCGCCCCAATTTCCGCAAGGAGCCGCCGTAACCATCGGCAACTTCGACGGCGTACACCTCGGGCACAAACATATCCTGCAAAAACTCAAACGAGAGGCAGACCGGCGTGGTCTGCCTGTTGTCGTTGTTATTTTTGAGCCTCAGCCCAAAGAGTTTTTTGCGCGTAAAGCCGGGAAAAAGCTGCCTTACCGCATCAGTCCGCTGCGTACCAAATTGCGCCTTTTGCGTGAAACCGGCTGTGTGGATGCCGTTTGGGTTTTGCGCTTTAACCAAACTTTCTCCGAGATGAGCGCACAAGCGTTTATCGACCGGCTTTTGCGAAAAACGCTCAATACGCGTTATCTGCTGATTGGCGATGATTTCCGTTTCGGTGCGGGTCGGGAAGGCTGTTTTGAACTTTTGGCACAACAGCCCGATATGCAAACCGAGTGCACACCGTCCGTTATCGTTGAAGACATCCGCACCAGCAGTACCGCCGTCCGCCAAGCCCTTTCAGACGGCAAGTTGGAATACGCCAAAAAACTGTTGGGGCACGATTATGTATTAAGCGGCAAGGTCAAACACGGGCAAAAACTCGGCCGCACCATCAACGCGCCTACCGCCAACGTCCAGCTTCCCCCATATCATTATGCGCTAAGCGGCGTATTTGTCGTCGAAGCTGACGGCGCATTCGGTACGCGCCGGGGCGTGGCCAGCTTTGGTTTTAACCCCACTGTCAGCAACAACCGTTCGCAAAAGTTGGAAGTCCACCTGTTCGATTTCAGCGGCGATTTGTACGGACAACGCATCTTCGTCCGCTTCCTGCACAAACTGCGTGACGAGAAAAAATTTGAAAGTATCGAAGCATTGAAAACCCAAATTTTGCAAGATATGGAAGATGCAAAGGTTTGGAAACCATAGAAACGCTTCTATACGCTTATAAAATCAAGACAATTGGGCTACAATAAGTCCTTTGATTCTTTCAGACGGCCTGTTCTTTTTAAAATGAGCAATCAGACCGTCTGAAACCGAAATACCGCAACAATAGAGATTAGAAAATGACCGATTACAGTAAAACCGTAAACCTGCTCGAAAGCCCGTTTCCGATGCGCGGCAATCTTGCCAAGCGCGAGCCTGCATGGCTGAAAAGCTGGTACGAGCAAAAACGCTACCAAAAACTGCGCGAAATCGCCAAAGGCCGTCCGAAATTCATCCTGCACGACGGTCCTCCGTATGCCAACGGCGACATCCACATCGGTCATGCCGTCAACAAAATCCTCAAAGACATCATTATCCGCAGCAAAACCCAAGCCGGTTTTGATGCGCCTTATGTACCGGGCTGGGACTGCCACGGCCTGCCCATCGAAGTGATGGTAGAAAAGCTGCACGGCAAAGACATGCCCAAAGCCCGTTTCCGCGAATTGTGCCGCGAATACGCCGCCGAACAGATTGCCCGTCAGAAAAAAGACTTTATCCGCCTGGGCGTATTGGGCGACTGGGACAATCCTTACCTGACCATGGATTTCAAAACCGAGGCCGATACCGTGCGTATGCTCGGCGAAATCTACAAATCGGGCTATCTCTACCGCGGTGCAAAACCGGTTCAGTTCTGCTTGGACTGCGGCTCTTCGCTGGCCGAAGCCGAAGTGGAATACAAAGACAAAGTATCGCCTGCGATTGACGTTGCCTATCCGTTTAAAGACAATGTCGCGCTTGCCGCCGCATTCGGTTTGCCAGGTATCGAAGGCACAGCGTTTGCCGTCATCTGGACAACTACGCCTTGGACGCTGCCTGCGAGCCAAGCTGTTTCAGCTGGCGCAGACGTGGTGTATCAACTGATTGATACGCCTAAAGGCAAATTGGTATTGGCGAAAGATTTGGCAGAAGACGCGCTCAAACGCTACGGCTTTTCAGACGGCATTTCTATTCTTTCCGAAACCACCGGCGATAAGCTGGAAAACCTGCACATGAATCATCCGTTCCTCGAACGCGATATTCTCATGCTTAACGGCGAACACGTTACCACCGATGCCGGTACCGGCTTGGTGCATACTGCGCCTGCTCATGGTTTGGAAGACTACGCCGTCTGCAATAAATACGGCATCGAGCTTTACAACCCCGTCAACGCCGAAGGCCGATACATCAGCGAAACGCCGCGCGTTGCCGGTATGAGCGTTTGGGAAGCGAATCCCGTCATCCTTCAATGGCTGGAAGAAACCGGCCACCTCTTGGCAAGCAACAAAATCGAACACAGCTATGCCCACTGCTGGCGTCATAAAACGCCGCTGATTTACCGCGCGACGGGTCAATGGTTTGTCGGTATGGATAAAGCAGGTGCCGATGGTAAAACCCTGCGCGACAAAGCCATCAAAGCCGTGGACGACACCGAATTCTTCCCGTCTTGGGGTCGCGCACGCCTCGAAGCCATGATCGAAGGCCGCCCCGACTGGGTCGTTTCGCGCCAACGCTATTGGGGCACGCCGATGACCTTCTTCGTCCACAAAGAAACAGGCGAGCTGCATCCGAACTCTGCTGAGCTTTTGGAGAAAGTAGCACAACGCATCGAAGAAAAAGGCATCGAAGCATGGTTCTCCCTCGATAAAAGCGAATTGTTGAGCGCGGAAGATTGCGAAAATTACGACAAACTTTCCGACACGATGGATGTATGGTTCGACTCCGGCTCGACCCATTATTCCGTCTTGAAACAGCGCGAAGAATTGGATTGGCCCGCTGACCTCTACCTCGAAGGCAGCGACCAACACCGCGGCTGGTTTCAATCCTCCATGCTGACCGGTTGCGCTTCATCCATGGGCCGCGCCCCGTACAAACAGCTTCTGACCCACGGTTTCGTGGTTGACCAAAACGGCCGCAAAATGTCGAAATCCATCGGCAACGTCGTCGCGCCGCAAGAAGTCTATAACGAATTCGGCGCAGACATCCTGCGCCTGTGGGCGGCATCTACCGATTACAGCGGCGAATTGGCGATTTCCAAAGAAATCCTCAAACGCGTCACCGAAAGCTACCGTCGTATCCGCAACACTTTGAGCTTCCTGTTTGCCAATCTCAGCGACTTCAATCCTATTGAAGATGCCGTGCAACAGGCAGACATGGTGGAAATCGACCGCTATGCCTTGGTATTGGCACGTCAGCTGCAAGAGCGTCTGGCTGGCGACTTCTATCCTCGCTACGCCTTCCACTTTGCTGTAAAAGACATTGTTTCTTTCTGCTCGGAAGATTTGGGCGCGTTCTACCTCGACATTCTGAAAGACCGCCTCTACACCACCAAAGCCGACAGCCACGCCCGCCGCAGCGCGCAAACCGCCCTGTACCACATCACGCGTAGCCTGGTTCTCTTGATTGCACCGATTTTGTGCTTCACCGGCGAAGAAGCGTGGGACATCATCGGCGGCGGCGAAGAAGACAGCGTCCTCTTCCACACCTGGCACGAGTTCCCACCCATCAACGAAAAAGCCGAAGCCGAACTGGTGAAAAAATGGACGGCAATCCGCGAAGCCCGCGAAGCGGTAACTGCCGCCATCGAGCCTTTGCGTACAGACAAAACCGTTGGTTCTTCATTGCAAGCAGAAGCCGAAATTACGGCTCCGGAAGAAATTGCCGATTATCTGAACACTTTGGGCGAAGAATTACGTTTTGCTTTGCTGGTGTCTAAAGCCGAAGTGAAAGTCGGTGATGAACTTGCTGTAACCGCTAAAGCCAGTGATGGTGAAAAATGCGAACGCTGCTGGCACTATACCCACGATGTGGGCGCAGTTGCAGGCCATGAAACCATCTGTAAACGTTGTGCCGACAACGTTGACGGTAAAGGCGAAGACAGACATTACGCTTAATTGTTTGGTCTAAGATAAAGGCCGTCTGAAAACTTTGGTAATAGGTTTTCAGACGGCCTTTGTTTATTGAATCTGTTTCGTATAGCGAATAGATTTTGAAAGGGAATTGGGATTTGTGATTTAGGTAAAATGCAGGATAGGGTTTCAAGTTATTGCAGGGTAGGAGTTTAATTGCACAAAATAACTCTTACGTCAGGGAGAATTTGTTGAGGATATAGGAATGACTCATAATCATGTGTCTATAATTAAGATCAATCATTACAATTCTTTGTTTGAAAGTCTTTAATAAAACAATGAGGTATCATATGCGCCCTAAAGATAAGTTTGACATCAAGGCTTGCAAAAGGATCAAGGAGTGCAACGATGAGGAATTAATTGAGATGGGAGAATGGCTCTCTGGGTGGTTGGGAGATGCCAACTTTCCTATTTTTAGCGAAATTGTTGAAATCTTTGTAGAAAGACAAGATACATTACTTCCATTCGTTTCAAATATTTTTTACTCAAATGATAGTATATGCATTTATTGGGTTTTACTTGAACTTTATCCAAAATTATCCTATCAAAACCAAGTAGCCTTAGCTATTGATTTGGAACATTGTCTTCATAATATTTCAGAAAAATTAACATTGGATGAAGATGATGAGAACCTTAAAGAAATCTTGGAAAAAGTTTTAAATTAAGTTAGATACATATTTAATGATTTTGAAATAATGTTTTGTCGGAGAAGGTGCCTTTCAAAGGGTCTTACTTATTCGATGTATTTTGAACTTTCAAATAGCCTCATATTTGCATTTTTTCATTAAACGGAAACTATATTTCTCTTTCGTTTTATCCGATATAAAAAGCCGTCTGAAGAAGTTTTCAGACGGCCTTTAGCTATTCTATTTTTAAGTAGAAATTAGCGGGCAGAGCAAGAAGTTTCTACTTTGTTGCCGTATGGGTCAGTGAAGCCGAAGAATGCTTCGCTGCCTTTTTGATGCCATTCGGCACCTTTGCCGAACAAGCCTTGGTTGGCAACATAGCGTTCGCCTGAACCTGCAACGGCAGAAGACAGGGTGGCAACTTTGTCGTCAAGGCGCAATTCAACTTGATCGGTGCTCAGGTTGCGGATTTGTACAGACAGGCCGTTTTCGCAGCTGAATGATTGAACACGGGCATCATGATCGTGTGCACGGCCGTGGTCATGATTGTGCTCGTGACGGTGACCATGGTCATGTTGATGGGCTTCGGGTGCGGCGCAGGCAGCGAGGCTCATGGCGGCGGCAATTGCAAGCAGGGCTTTTACTTTCATTTTTGACTCCTATGGTCAGTGTTGAAGGGAGAATGTAGCGGCATGTTATAAATATCTTTATGGCTTCACAATAGGGATAACCATTATTTACTTTTTCTTCCTGTTTTTGGGAGTATGGCAGGATTCGTTGTAGTTTTGATATGAATGATTAATGCCGTTTGAAAAAAAAGCCGCACTTGCGCTAGAGGTAAACGAAAGTGCGGAAAATTCAGAGAGTTACATTGAAATATGGGTTGGGCCGCTTAACGCTGGCGTGCTTTAAAGCGTGGGTTGCTCTTGCAAATAACGTACACTTTGCCTTTTCGGCGGACAATTTGGCAGTCGCGGTGTCGTTTTTTTGCAGTTTTCAGGGATGAGAGGACTTGCATCATTTATCCTTTCTGAAGGAAGACATCATGGATTGGTAACGTTGGTTGAACTTGCTGGCGCGGCCTTCGATATTGACATTGCGTTGTTTGCCTGTGTACACGGGGTGGGACGCGGAAGAAGTATCAAGCGAAAAGAGGGGATATTCTATGCCGTCTTTCCAAACCATGGTTTTGCCGTGGGTATTGGCGCATGAACGGATGAGCCATCCTTGGTCTGCGCCGCTGTCGTAAAACAGGACGGTACGATAGTTGTCCGGGTGGATATCGGGTTTCATTTCTTTCTCCAGTAAATGTTATGGTATAACATTATACTCCTAGAAAAAGAGCAGGCAAGTGTTTTTTGTTTTTCTTTATCACGGGATTGCGGCATTTTGATAAAATATGCGGTTTCAGACGGCCTTTTTTATGAGGCCGTCTGAAACATTTTGTTTTCTGATGATAGGAATATGATGTATCTGCATAAGGGTTTCAGATTGGGCGGTGCGGTAAGCAAGGTGATGCCGATTGTTCATGTATTGTCCAAGCTGGGGCTGTTGTTTTCATTGCTGTTGGCTGTGCCGACGCTGATGTCGTATTTTTATCACGACAGCGCATTTTTCGTATTTGCCTATACGGCTTTGACTGTGTTGCTGGTGTCATGCGTAACTTGGGTGCTGACGCTGCGTTTTAACCGTGAATTGCGGCCGCGCGACGGATTTACCTTGGTACTGATGCTGTGGCTGGCTTTTGCTGTCGTGGCGGCGATGCCGATTTATTTCTATATGCCGTCCATGAGTTTTACCGATGCGTTTTTTGAAGCGATGTCTGGGCTGACGACGACAGGTGCGACCGTGATTTCCGGCTTGGATACGCTGGCGCCGTCTGTAAACTTTTGGCGGCACATGCTCAACTGGCTCGGCGGCATGGGTATTATCGTGCTGGCTGTGGCGATTTTGCCGATGTTGGGCGTGGGGGGCACGCAGCTTTTCAAAGCCGAAATTCCGGGTATGGATAAAGAAAGCAAGATGGCTCCCCGTATTTCGCAAGTGGCCAAACGGCTATGGTTTGCTTATGCACTGACAACCGCCGCTGCTTTTGTGTCCTTGCATATTGCCGGCATGGGCTGGTTTGATGCCTTATGCCATGCGATGTCGGCCGTGGCTTTGGGCGGTTTTTCAACGCATGATGACAACGTTGCTTTTTTTGATTCCTTGGCAGTCGAATGGACGTTGATGTTTTTTACTGTCTGGGGCGGTATCAATTTTGCCAGCCATTTTACTGTGCTGGGCAACCGCTCTTGGCGGGTGTATTGGAAGGATGAAGAATGCCGCACCATGCTGCTGGTTTTGTCGGGCAGTATTTTGATTTCGGCATTGTATCTGTGGCAGCAGGACGTGTACCAAAGCCTTGGCGAAGCTTTGCGTTTTGTCAGCTTCAACTTTGTGTCCATCGGATTGGCCAGCGGTTTTTCCAATGCCGACTTTGCGCAATGGCCGCTGATTGTGTCGTTGTGGATGTTTTTCTTGTCGAATGTCTTGGCAAGCTCAGGCTCTATGGGAGGCGGTATTAAAAATGTGCGCGCTTTGGTGTTGTTCAAATTCAGCTTGCGCGAGATGTTGATTTTGCTGCACCCGCGTGCGGTTCGTACGGTAAAGGTCAACAACAACTCCATTCCGGATCGTATGGCGCTGACCGTTATGTCGTTCATTTTTATTTATTTTATGACGGTCATCGTATTCAGCTTTTTACTGATGGCCGCAGGCTTGGACTTTTTATCCGCCTTCACGGCAGTCATTGCCTGTATTACCAATGCCGGCCCGGGCTTGGGTGCAGTCGGTCCGTCGCATAATTATGCCGCGCTGAGCGATGTGCAGAAATGGCTGTGTGCGGCAGTGATGCTGTTGGGACGTTTGGAAATTTTTACCGTTTTAATTTTGTTTACTCCGGCATATTGGAAGAAATAAGTGTAGAAAAAGGCCGTCTGAAATTTCAGACGGCCTTTTTATAATGGCTGAATTTAAGCGTATTGCTTGAGCAGTTCTTTAAATTGTTCGCCGGTTTCAGGGTGTTTCAAACCGTAAGCTACAGTCGCTTCAAGGTAACCCAATTTGCTGCCGCAGTCATAGCGCTTGCCTTCAAATGCGTGAGCCAAGACAAACTCATGATCAAGCAGACGGGCGATACCGTCGGTCAGTTGGATTTCACCGCCGGCACCGCGGGGCAGGTTGGTCAACAAGTCAAAAATGCGCGGAGTCAGGATGTAGCGGCCGACAACAGCAAGGTTGGAAGGCGCTTCTTCCGGTTTGGGTTTTTCAACGATGTTGATAATACGTTGATAGTTTTTCAGCTGCTCGACTTCGACAATACCGTAAGAACCGGTTTGGGAAGGATCGATGGTTTCAACGCCTAAAACGCTGTTGCCGCTTTGGTTGTACACGTCAACCATTTGTTTTAGCGCGCCTTTAGGCGTATCAATCAAATCGTCTGCCAAAATAACGGCAAAAGGCTCGTTACCAACGGCTGCCTGCGCGCACAATACGGCATGACCTAAACCCAATGCTTCAGTTTGACGGATGTACATGCAGGTAATGTTGGAAGGCAGGATATCGCGAACGTGCACCAGTAGTTTGTCTTTTTGACGCAATTCCAATTCGGTTTCCAACTCGTATGCTTTGTCGAAGTGGTCTTCGATACTGCGTTTGTTACGGCCGGTGATGAATACCATTTCGGTACAGCCGGCTTCAACCGCTTCTTCAACTGCATATTGAATCAGAGGTTTGTCCACGATAGGCAGCATTTCTTTGGGGCTGGCTTTGGTTGCAGGTAGGAAACGGGTGCCCATACCGGCAACGGGAAAGACGCATTTTTTAATGGGTTTCATATTATTATCCTATTTGATTAAGGGTTATACCCCAAAAGTGTAAAGGTGTAGTCGTATGTAGTAATGATACCACATGATAAAGTATCAGTCGGTTGAAAAGGCGGATTGCTCATAGATACTGTCTTATCCCAGCAACGCCAGTAATTCTTCTTCGCTCAATACGGCTATGCCCAGCGTTTGGGCTTTTTCCAATTTACTGCCTGCTGCTTCTCCGGCGACAACGTAGTCGGTTTTTTTAGATACGCTGCCGGAAACTTTACCGCCTGCGGCTTCGATCAAGGCTTGGGCTTGGTCACGTTTGAGTGTGGGTAAAGTCCCTGTTAATACAAAGGTTTTACCTGCTACGACCTCGTTAATGCCGTCTGAAATAGTTTCATCTTGAAGATTAGACAGTGTTTGTGCAAAGAAAGTTTTCATATTTTCAAGCAGGGCTGCGTTTTGCGGTTTGCTGCGCCAGGCTTGCCAATCGGCAGGTAATGCTTTGTCAGTTTGCAGACCTTCTATGCTTTGTCCGGCGAGTTCCCACAAGGCCAGTGCTTTGGTTTCGCTGATTTTAAAATCGGGCAGACGGGCAATCCAGCGTTGCGGCTCGGCATGGCGCAGCGGCGGGATGGTAACAGCCTGGCTTTGCGGGGCAACACCTACAGCCAGCAGCTCATCTATCATCGCCTGTTGCGCTTCTTGGGCAAAAAAGTGGGCGATGGATCGGGCAACCACCGTGCCGATATCGGGCAGGCAGGCGAGGATGGGTTCGGGTGCGCGGCGGACGTGTTCGAGCGTACCGAATGCCTGCGCCAGCGTTTTGGCGGTGCGTTCGCCGACATGACGGATGCCGAGGGCAAAAAGGAAGCGCGCAAGTTCGGGCGTTTTGCTGGCTTCTATGCCTGCAAGGATGTTTTCTGCCCATTTGGTCGGCTGTTTTTTATTGTTTTTGGCAAGCAGAGTATTGCCGGTCTCGCCTTCAAAGTCTCCAATCTCACTGTTTGATGGTTCTTCTTCACTAGCTGATGCTTTGTCCGCCATTTCCTTCATTTTTTGCAGGGTCGGAATATCGAGGCGGTAGAGGTCGGCGAAATGGCGGACGAGGTCTTGGGCGACAAGCTGCTCGATTTGTTTTTGTCCAAGTCCGTCAATGTCCATGGCTTTGCGTGAGGCAAAGTGGATCAAACCTTGCGCGCGTTGTGCTTGGCAAAGCATACCGCCGCTGCACCGGGCAACCGCTTCGCCTTCTTCGCGTTCGATTTCGCTGCGGCAGATAGGGCAATGGGTGGGCAGGCGGTAGGGCTTGTGGAGCGGAACGGATTGGGTTTGGTCGGCGGACGGTGTTTCGGCAAACAAATCGTCTTGCAGGCCGTCTGAAACGGAAACATTGGTCTCCTGCATTGGTCGGCGTTCGAAAATCACGCGCACCACCTCGGGAATCACGTCTCCGGCGCGGCGTACGACAACGGTATCACCAACGCGTACGTCTTTTCGAGACACTTCATCTTGATTGTGCAGTGTAGCATTGGTTACGGTAACGCCGCCGACGAATACAGGTTGCAGGCGGGCAACTGGGGTTACTGCGCCAGTGCGCCCGATTTGTACATCAATGGCTTCGACAATGGTCAATGCTTCTTCGGCAGGGAATTTGTGGGCAATGGCCCAACGTGGTGCGCGTGAGATGAAGCCGAGTTCGCGCTGTTGCGTCAAGCTGTTGACTTTGACCACCATGCCGTCGATTTCGTATGGCAGAGTGGGGCGTTTTTGCTGCATTTGCTCGTAAAACGCCAATACTTCGTCGATATTTGGGAAGCAGCCGAAATTACCGTCAGGCAGGCTGAAGCCGAGTTCTTTACAATAGCTCAGCTCTTGCAGGTGTTCTTCTGCGATAAAACCGCCTTGTTGTCGGGCGATGGAATAGGGAAAGAAATGCAGTTTGCGCTGTGCCGTAATGCGCGAATCGAGTTGGCGTAAACTACCGGCGGCGGCATTGCGCGGATTGGCGAAAGGTTTTTGTCCGTTTTCAGCTTGTCGTGCGTTTAAAGCGGCAAAATCGGCTTTGAGCATCAATACTTCGCCGCGTATTTCGATAAGCTCGGGAATATTTTCTCCATGCAGGCGCAGAGGAATGTTGGATACGGTTTTGACGTTTTGGGTAACGTCTTCGCCTGTGGTGCCGTCGCCACGGGTTGCCGCTTGAGTCAATACGCCGTCGCGGTAGAGCAGGCTGATGGCGAGACCGTCAAATTTAGGCTCGATAACGTATTCCGGTTTTTCTCCGTTTAATCCGCCACGCACGCGTTCATCGAAAGCATACATTTCGGCATGATCGAACACGCCGTTTTCATCTTGTGGCGAGAAGGCGTTGGTCAGCGACAGCATCGGTACTTCGTGGCGTACTTCGGCAAAGCCTGCCAAAGGCTCGCCACCGACACGCTGGGTCGGGCTGTCGGGCAGTTTGAGCTCGGGATGGTTTCGCTCCAACGCTTCGAGTTCGCGGAATAATTTGTCGTATTCGGCATCGGGTACGCTGGGTGCGTCGAGGGTGTAGTATTCGTAGGCGTAGCGGTTGAGGAGGTCGGTCAGGTATTTGATACGTTGTGCGGTCAGATTCATTGTGTAATCGGAATAGAGTTTTCAGACGGCCTGATGATAGAGAGGCCGTCTGAAAATCGATGAATATTGAAGATGAAGTGATTTTACCTGAAAAAAGCGGATATGCCGTCATTGCATATCCGCTTTTTGATTGGGGAAATTTAGGAGAACAGGCGCAGGGCTTGTTTGCTGCCGGGTTTGAGGCCGACTTTAAGCATTTCTTCCTGACGGGCCAAAACGTAGTTGCGTACGTCTTTGAGCCATTGGGTGGAAACTTCTTCCATTTGGTCGTTAACCAAATCCAAGCTGAGTTGGCCGGAAAGTTTGACAGCCAAGTCCATAAATTTGTCGAAAGTTTTTTCGCCGGCCGGAACATGCGGAATATCCAGCAACATGCTGAAGCCGCGGTAGGCTTGGTTGTCCAGCAAAGGATTGGTAAACGGTTTGTTGTCCAAGGTATGGATGGAGAACAATTGAGGGTTGTTGTTGTCACCGAAGTGGAACGCGCCGTCTTCGCCCAATTTGAAACCGGTTTCTTCCACGGCGGCACGCAATTCTACGCCGCTGATGTTGGAATGGGAAACCAAGTGAATGGCGATGGTTTGGTCAACACGCGCACAGAATTGGTCGAGGGCTTGTGCGACTTCGGTGAACGCGTCCAAGTCGGTATGCAAAACTTTTCCGTCCATCAGTTGGGCAAAAGCATCAACCTGTTGGTCGAAGTGTTGCAGTTCTTCACGCGCGGCCAAACCGTTGCGGCTGACGGCTTGCAGGCCCATGACGAAGCCTTGGTAGTAAACGCCCGGAATCGGCTCGGCAACGCGGAAATGGTCGTCCATGGTGCAACCGATGATTTGGAAACGGTGGGTAGCGGAAAGGCGCGGCAGGGCGTGCAATTCTTGGGCTTGTTTCAGGGAGATGTAGGCCATGTAGTCGAAGCGCGGGTCAAACCAAGGCAATTCGACTTGAGACAATTCGTCCAGGCTGATCAATGGTACTTGTGCCACAGGCTCGGCTGCAGTTTCAACCGGAGCAGAAGCGGCTTCGGCAGGATTTATGGTAATTTCGTTGTTCAAACCGATAACGGTGTGTTGGACTTTTTCTTCTGCGGAGAAGTCGTCTTCCACGGTCAGTTCGACATCGGTTTTAAGCTGGGCAGGGTGAGCCAGTTTGGCTTTGGCCGCGTAGATTTCATCTTGTTCCTGCAGGTTGCGCAATGCCTCTTCGTTTTTTTTGTTTTTCTTGATAAACAAACCTTGGCCGCCGGTTTCTTTGCTGTCGCGGACGTGTTTGGTTTTGCTGGTCAAAAGTGCGTCCTTATCGGAATGGCCGAATTGTTCGCGCACTTGTTTGCGGTATTGGTTTTCCTGGTACATGTTGTAACCGATGACCGCCAAAAGGGCGGCGAGGGCTAAGACGATGAAAATCATGGAGTAATCACTTTTTAAAAAGGCAGCATTCCGTCTTTTTCAGGGTGCGGAATCTTGCTGCGCGGGCAGTTCGTTGGAGCCGGACTTTATGCGTCCGAATGAATAGCTGAATTATAACGAAAATAAACGGTTGTGACAGCATTATGTCTGCCAATCAGTGTTCAGGCCGTCTGAAAGTTATCCGCGCCGGACGGGAAAACCTGCTTTTTGAAGGCGAGGCCAATCGAAGAAATGTCCGGGATCGGTTTTCCTGTCCGGCGCGATGTCCTGATGACCGGTAACGGCCTGAATCGGATAATGCTCGGAAATAGCGGTCAACAAGGCTTGCAGGCTGGTGTATTGTGCCTCGGTAAAAGGCTCGAAATCGCAGCCTTCCAGTTCGATACCGATGGAAAAGGCATTGCATTTTTCTCTGCCTTGAAACGACGATATACCTGCATGATAGGCCATATCGTCGCAGGAAACGAATTGGACGGTTTCGCCCTCACGGCTGATGAAAAAATGGCTGGAGACGCGCAAGGTATGGATGATGCTGAAGAAAGGATGCTCGTCAGGGTTGATTTGGTTGGTAAACAATTTTTCCACCGCACCCGTGTTGTACTCAAAAGGAGGGAGGGAAATATTGTGGAGGACAACCAATGAGATGTTTTCATCCGGTTCGCGCGGGCTGAAATTGGGCGAATGAGTTTGGCGTGCATTCAGCCAACGGCCGTTTTGCCAAGTGTTTTTTGAAGGAGAATTCATGGTTTCAGACGGCCTTTCGGGATAGGAAAACATACGTTGGGGAATGCGGCAGGCTTAATGCGCTTGTTTTCGGTTATACTGTCGCCCGACACGTTCACAAACCAAGAATCCTACCATGTTGAAAAAATTGTTGAAATGGCTGGCCGTATTTTTGACGGCATTTGCCGCCGTGGTTGCCGCATTGTTGTTTGTTCCGAAAAACAACGGCAAGCCATACCGTATTACCATTGCTAAGAATCAAGGTATCTCTTCCGTCAGCCGTAAACTGGCTCAAGACGGCATTGTTTATAACCGTTATGTGCTGGTAGCCGCCGCGTATGTGATGGGCGTGCACAACCAACTCAATGCCGGCTCTTACCGCCTATCTGCCAAAGTATCGGCTTGGGACATTTTAAAACGCATTAAAAAAGGCCGTCCTGATTCGGTCAGCGTGCAAATTCTAGAGGGTGCGCGGTTTGCACAAATGCGCCGTATTATCGACAACACTGCCGATATTGCCCATGATACGCGCGGTTGGAGCGATGAAAAACTAATGGCCGAAGTGGCACCTGATGCCTTGAGCAGCAATCCTGAAGGACAGTTTTTCCCGGATAGTTACGAAATTGATGCCGGCGGCAGCGATCTTCAAATTTACAAAATCGCCTACCGTAAAATGCGGGAAAACCTGCAAGAAGCATGGGACGACCGTCAAAGCGGCCTGCCTTATAAAAATCCGTACGAAATGCTGATTATGGCGAGTCTGATTGAAAAAGAAACCGCACACGAAGACGACCGCGCCCATGTGGCCGCCGTATTCGTCAACCGCCTGAATATCGGCATGCGCCTGCAAACCGACCCGACTGTCATCTATGGCATGGGTGATGCGTATAAGGGCAGAATCCGCAAAGCCGACCTGCAACGCGATACGCCCTACAATACTTATACGCGCAGCGGTTTGACGCCGACACCGATTGCGCTTCCCGGTAAGGCCGCGCTTGAGGCGGCGGGTCATCCGTCTAATGAAAAATATCTGTATTTCGTCTCAAAAATGGATGGTACGGGCCTGAGCGAGTTCAGCCATAATCTTTCTGAACACAACGCCGCCGTACGCAAATATATTTTGAAGAAATAAACCGAATAGGCCGTCTGAAACATTTATAATCCCAGTTTCAGACGGCCTTTAGATTAACGATATCCATATGAAACCCAGATTTATTACCCTTGACGGCATAGACGGCGCAGGCAAATCCACCAACCTCGCCGTAATGAAAGCATGGTTTGAAAAACATAAGCTGCCCGTATTGTTTACGCGCGAACCGGGAGGCACGCCTGCCGGAGAAGCATTGCGCGAAATCCTGCTCAACCCTGCCACCCAAGTCAGCCTGCGCACCGAAACCCTGTTGATGTTTGCCGCCAGACAGCAACACTTGGAAACCGTCATTCTGCCTGCCCTGAAAAACGGCACGCATGTCGTTTCCGACCGCTTTACCGATGCAACGTTTGCCTATCAAGGCGGCGGGCGCGGCGTTCCCTTGCAAGATATTGCCACGCTTGAGCATTGGGTGCAGGGCGATTTCCGTCCCGATTTGACCTTGCTGTTGGATGTGCCTTTGGAAGTATCGATGGCGCGCATCAACCAAACGCGTGAGAAAGACCGCTTTGAACAAGAAGAAGCCGAGTTTTTCAATCGGGTGCGCGAAGTATATCTGCAACGTGCTAACGAACAGCCGGAACGCTATGCCGTCATCGACAGCAGCCAAAGTCTGGACGCGGTAAAAGATCAGATTGAAACCACGCTAGACAGTCATTTTGGATTGAATGTTTAAGTTTAAATAAAATGCCGTCTGAAAGCAGGTAGTGTGGCGAAGAAATATTATTACAGAAGTTTTTAGACATAAAACCGATTAAAACGAAATATCAAAACAAATGTAATAAATATCGGTATGCGCCACCAAAAGAACATGATAAAATTACGGCCTGTTACAAAGCCGGTCTGTTAACAAACCGACTTTAGAAGTTTAAATGTCTGAAGCAGCCCGTTTCAGACTTGTTCGCTGTAAAATCTCTCTCTCGCAAACAGGATCGACAAATGGAAAATTCATTAAAAGAAGCCGCCCTGCAGTTCCACGAATTCCCCGTGCCGGGCAAAATCTCCGTTACCCCAACCAAATCTTTGGCCACTTCTAAAGATTTGGCGTTGGCGTACTCTCCGGGCGTAGCCGCTCCTTGTATGGAAATCCATGCCGATCCGCAAACTGCCTACAAATACACTGCCAAAGGCAATTTGGTTGCCGTGATTTCCAACGGTACAGCAGTGTTGGGTTTGGGCAACATCGGCGCATTGGCCGGTAAACCTGTAATGGAAGGCAAAGGCGTATTGTTCAAAAAATTCGCCGGTGTTGACGTATTCGATATCGAAATCGATGAAAAAGACCCGCAAAAATTGGTAGACATCATCGCTTCTTTGGAACCGACTTTCGGCGGCATCAACCTCGAAGACATCAAAGCGCCTGAGTGCTTCTACATCGAACGCGAATTGCGCAAACGTTGCAAAATCCCTGTATTCCACGACGACCAACACGGTACCGCCATCATCACCGCCGCCGCCGTATTGAATGCCCTGCGTTATACCGGCCGTAAAATCGAAGAAGCGACTTTGGTGTGCTCCGGCGCAGGTGCGGCCGCGATTGCCTGCTTGAACCAATTGCTGGATTTGGGTCTGAAACGCGAAAACGTGACCGTTTGCGACTCCAAAGGCGTGATTTACAAAACCCGCGAAGACAAAGACCGTATGGACGAGTCCAAACAGTTCTACGCCATTGAAGACAACGGCCAACGCGTATTGGCCGATGCCGTTAAAGGTAAAGACATCTTCTTGGGTCTGTCCGGCGCAAACCTGCTGACGCCTGAAATGCTGAACACCATGAACGAAAAACCAATCGTGTTCGCCATGGCAAACCCGAATCCGGAAATCCTGCCTCCGTTGGCAAAAGAAACCCGTCCGGATGTGGTCATCGGTACAGGCCGTTCAGACTTCCCGAACCAAGTGAACAACGTATTGTGCTTCCCATTCATCTTCCGTGGCGCATTGGATGTCGGCGCGACCACCATCAACGAAGAAATGAAACGCGCCTGCGTGTATGCTTTGGCTGACTTGGCAATGGAAGAGGTAACTGAAGAAGTGGTTGCCGCTTACGGTAAGAAATTTGAATTCGGTGCGGAATACCTGATTCCTACCCCATTCGATTCCCGCCTGTTGCCTCGCGTTGCTACAGCTACTGCTAAAGCGGCAATGGAAAGCGGCGTGGCTACCCGTCCAATCGCCGATTTGGATGCGTATGCTGCTAAACTGGCCGGTTTGAAATTGTAATCCGGTAAGTAGTGTTTGATTGAAAATGCCGTCTGAAAGTTGTATTTCAGACGGCATTTTTGTTTGTCGCATATTTTATAGAGAGCTTAATGAAACGGCTGGAATGATGAACATGGTAAGCTGCCGATTCAAAATGGGTGTGGAAATATAAATTGCTTTCTAAAATAGGTTGCTTATTTTTGAGCCGATTTGATTTTGCAGAATTGGTATGGGTTTTAAATACAACATTTTTACCAGTCTTTAAAAAAATATCAGGCCGTCTGAAATTGGGTTTTCAGACGGCCTGAGTGAATGAAACGGTTTATTTTTGCCAATAGGTTTTGACGTTGACGAATTCGTACAGTCCGAATTCGGATAGCTCCCGTCCGTAGCCTGAAGCTTTGACGCCGCCAAAGGGGAGGCGCAAGTCGCTGCTGGTGTGGCGGTTGATAAAGACAGAGCCTGCTTGGATTTTTTCGGCGTATTTCCATGCATTTGCCGTGTCGGCTGTGTAGATACAGGCGCCGAGGCCGAAAGGTATGTCATTGGCAAGCGCAACGGCGTGATCCGGATTTTCGGCGCGTAAGATCATGGCAACCGGGCCAAAGACTTCTTCATGCCAAACGCGGCAGTTTGGATTGACTCGATCCAAGACGGTAGCCGGGTAAAACCAGCTTTGTCCATCAGGAATATAGCCGCCGATCAAACATTGCGCGCCGTGTGCAACTGCATCTTGGACCTGCTCATGCACGTTTTGGCGCAGGTCTTGGCGGTGAAGCGGAGCAAGGGTGGTGTTTGGGTCTTTAGGGTTGCCGGTTTGCAGTTTGGCACACTCGGCAAGGAAGAGCGGGATAAATTGTTCGGCAATATCTTCGGTAACAATGATGCGTTTGGCAGCGTTGCAGGATTGTCCGGCATCACGGAAGCGTGAATAGCAGGCATCGATGGCGGCACGTTGGAGGTCGGCATCGGGCAGGATGATAAACGGATTGCTGCCGCCCAGTTCAAGGACGGTTTTTTTCAGATGTTTGCCTGCATGGGCAGCCAGCAGTCGGCCGGTATGGGTCGAACCGGTGAATGCCATGGCATTGGTATCTTCGATGGCTTTAAGCGTGTCTTCATGGTTTAGCCATGCGCCGATAAGCGGCAAACCTTTTGGGACGAGGCTGAAGAGGGTTTCGCTGACGCGGGCGACACTGGGCGCAGGTTTGACCGCGCAGGCATTGCCGGCGCACAGGGCAGGGATGGCAAATCGTAAAATCTGCCAAACAGGATAGTTCCACGGCATGACTGCCAAAACAACACCTAAAGGCTCGAAGCGGACTTGGCTGAGGCTGGCTTGGGTGGCGATGGTTTTATGGGAGAGCAGTTCGGGTGCAAGGCGGACGTAGTAGCGGATAAGCTCGATGGATTTGCTGATTTCGGCGCGGCATTCGTGCAGGCAGCGGCCGACTTCTTCGCAAACCATTTCGGCGAGGCGTTCTTGGTTTTGGGCGAGGCTGTCGGCAAATTGCTGTAAGAGGGCGGTGCGCTCGATAATGCTTGATTGTGCGAAGGTTTGCTGAAGGGTTTGGAGGAGGTTTAATTCGTCGGTAAATTCGGTGTAGCTTTGTGCCGGTCGGCGGCAAATGGTTTCACTGGTAAAGACATGGGTGCTGTGAAACATGGTTGGGCTCCTTTGTTTTTATGTTTTTATGAGGCCGTCTGAAAATGTTTCAGACGGCCTTTTATTGTGATGATTGTACTTCAAGCGACCAGTTGGGGAAAAATAGATTTTAAACCGGCAACAATAATCTCTACGGAAATGGCGGCAAGCATCATGCCCATAATGCGGTTGAGGATGGTCAGGCCGGTCGTGCCCAAGCGTTTGCTGATGCGTCCGGCAACGATCAGGATGAGATAGCAAATCAGGCTGACCAGAAAGCCGGAGATGATAATCAGGGCAATATCGCTGTAATTTTTGGCGGCAGAGGAGTAAATGATGACGGTAGAAATACCGCCGGGACCGATGGTAATCGGAATGGCAATGGGGACGACGGCAATGGCTTTTTCATTGCGGCGGACTTGTTGCGCATGGTGATGCTCTTCTGAATTGGGGTCGATTTTGGGCTTGGCCGGATTGTCGTTGCCGTTCATCAAGGAGATGGCAATCAATAAAACCAAAATGCCGCCGCCGACTTGGAAAGAGCCTACGCTGATGCCGAGTACTTTCAATAAGATACCGCCGCTCAGTGCAAAGACGACAATCACGATGAAAACGGCCAGTGCGGCAGTACGCGCAATTCTGCGTTTTTCTTTGGTGCTGTGGTCTTGCGTCAGGTCAAGATAAATCGAGAGTGCGCTGAAGGGGTTGATCAGTACAAGAAGTGCAACGAGAAGTTTGCCGATTTCTACACCTAATTCCATATTATTCCTTGCTTTCAGTCAGATCGTCGTTGTCCATATTGCGATGGCGGAGGTTTTTATGTTCGTTGGCGATACCCATCAACAGGGCCAGCACCACCATGATGGAAAGCGTAGCCGTACCGCCGTAGCTGACCAGGGGAAGGGGGACGCCGACAACGGGCAAAATACCGCTGACCATGCCCATGTTTACAAAGGCGTAGCAGAAGAAGGTCATGGTCAATGCGCCTGCCAAAGTACGGCTGTAAAGGGATTGCGCTTGTGCGGCAATCCATAATCCGCGTGCCAAAATGATAAGGTAAACCAGCAGCAAAAGGATATTGCCGATCAGACCGAACTCTTCGCCGAATACTGCGAAAATAAAGTCAGTCGTTGATTCGGGAATATAGTCCAAATGGGTTTGTGTGCCGTTGAGCCAGCCCTTACCCCATACGCCGCCAGAGCCGATGGCAATCATGGATTGAATGATGTGGTAGCCTGCGCCTAACGGGTCTTTGGTCGGGTCGAGCAGGGTAAGGACGCGGGTTTTCTGGTAGTCGTGCATGCCGTAGTTCCACAAGAGCGGCAGGGCGGCCACAAAGGCAATAATAGCGGCAAAAATGGCTTTCCAGGGCAATCCGGCAAAAAAGATGACAAAAATGCCCGAAGCCATAATCAGCGCGGCCGTACCGAGGTCGGGCTGCTTCAAAATCAGGGCGACAGGAACAAGAATCAGTACGAGGGCGATAATATAATGTATCCATTTCAGACGGCCTTCATAGCGTTGGAAATACCACGCGACAGTCATGGGAATACCGATTTTCATGATTTCGGAAGGTTGGATACGGGTAAAGCCGAGGCTCAGCCAACGGGTC
>NZ_JBQCXF010000017.1:0-30555 GCF_051956635.1 Neisseria sp. P0022.S010
TCAAACCAAATAACGTAGTTTTCGGCCATTTGTGTGTCCAATCCAATCCAAAAATGTTAAAAAAGAAACAAATCCGCCTGCTTATTGTAGCCATTCGTTTGATGGCTGTCATGTGTTTTATCTTTTTTAAAATCACAAATTCGTCTGTGATACTGTGCTTTTCAAGCGTGTAGTCTTCTGAAATGTGAATATCAGATTCATGTTTTTGTGAGTTATCCTATTGTTAAATATGGAAAACAAAATAAGTTAATAAATTTGATAAACAAGATTTATTTTGCAATTTTAGAATAAAATTCTACAAAAAATTAAAAAATAAAATATTATGCTAATTTAAAAATTGTTCAAATTTGTTGTAATCCTGTGTAATCTGCTGGGAGTCGCTTTATTGCAAAGGCTGTAACTGCTATGATTGCCGTCTGAAACGTTACCTTCAAGAGGATTCATTATGACTGATCCACGCCAAGTCTTCTATATTTCCGACCGAACCGGCCTGACCGCCGAAAATATCGGTGAAGCCTTGCTGAACCAATTTGGCAATGTTGAGTTCAAACGCCATACCTATCCGTTTATCGATACGCCTGAAAAAGCGCGTGCTGTTGTAGACAAAGTCAACCAGTCTGCCGAAAAATTCGGCGTGCGCCCGATTGCTTTTGTCAGTGTGGTCAATGACGAAATCCGTGAAATCATCAAGAAAGCCAATGCGTTCCATATTAATTTCTTTGAAACCTTTCTCGGCCTTTTGGAAAAGGAACTCAATACGGAGGCGGTTGCCGCCCAGCAGGGGCACCACAGTATCGGCAATACCCAACGCTATGATGCGCGTATGGAGGCGGTCAATTTTTCACTGAATCATGATGACGGTGTCAGTGATAAGAATTTGAAAGAAGCCGATGTGATTTTGATGGGGGTTTCCCGTTCCGGCAAAACGCCGACTTGTCTCTATCTGGCCTTGCAATACGGTATCCGTGCCGCCAACTATCCGCTGATTCCCGATGATTTGGAATCGACCGATTTGCCGCGTATGGTCAAGCCTTATAAAGACAAGCTGTTCGGTTTGACCATTCAGCCTGAACGCTTGCAGGCAATCCGTCAGGAACGCCGCCCTAATTCGACTTATGCCAAAATCGATACTTGCCGCAGTGAGATTGCCGATGCGCAAAATATGTTTAAACGCCACGGTATTCCGTTTACCAATACTACGGACAAATCTGTGGAAGAACTTGCCGTGCATATCTTGCAGGCTTGCAAGCTGAAACGCCGTTTTTAACTGAAATGATAAAAGGCCGTCTGAAAGTTTCAGACGGCCTTTTGTTTGCTCTTTGATATTAGGTTTTGGGCAGGGTAACACCGGTTTGCCCCATGTATTTACCGTTGCGGTCTTTGTATGAAGTTTCGCAGACTTCATCGCTTTCAAAGAACAAGACTTGAGCCACGCCTTCGCCTGCGTAGATTTTTGCCGGTAGCGGCGTGGTGTTGGAAAACTCAAGCGTAACGTAGCCTTCCCATTCCGGCTCGAAAGGGGTAACGTTGACGATGATGCCGCAGCGTGCGTAGGTGGACTTGCCCAAGCAGACGGTCAGGACGTTGCGCGGGATGCGGAAATATTCGACTGTGCGCGCCAGGGCAAAGGAGTTGGGCGGGATGATGCAGCAGTCGTCTTCGACGGTTACGAAGTTTTTCGGGTCGAAATTTTTCGGGTCGACGATGGTGCTGTTGATATTGGTGAAGATTTTGAATTCATTGGCGCAACGGATGTCGTAACCGTAGCTGGACGTGCCGTAGGAAATGATGCGCTGGCCGTTGGCCTCTTTGATTTGGTTGGGCTCGAACGGCTCAATCATGCCGTGTTCTTCGGCCATGCGGCGTATCCATTTGTCGGATTTAATGCTCATGGTGGTTGTCCTGGGGTAAGGGTTGTTTGGAAATTTTTTGAAATCAACACAACAGCCTTTAGACAGGCTTGTCAATTGATGTTTCAGACGGCCTAAAAGCTGGATAAGGCCGTCTGAAAGGCTGTTTATTTGGTTTTGGAAGCAGATTTCTTAGCCAGTTTGACTTCTTTAATCATACCGTCTTCGCATTTCATGATGAAGACGGGTGTGCCGTTTTGGGAAGCGGTAAAGTTTCCGTGCGCCCTGCCTTTTTTGAACACGCCCTCCAGCGTCATATTGCGTAATTTGGCGCTGTTGGAGGAGAAAGGTTCGATAAAGGTTTCGCTGTTGCCGGAAACGGTATATACGCCTTTTCCGTCAAATTTGCCGTTTTTAAAGGCGCCGACATAGCTGCGGCCGTCCTGGCATTTCCATGTGCCTTTACCGGATGGTTTGCCGTCTTTGCCGACATCGCCATCGTAAACGCAACCTTTTTCCTGATAAGGATTGATGGTTTCGGCAATGGCAGGCGTACCCAGCATGAAGGCGACGGGAAGTAGGGCGAGGTATTTCATCATGATTGTTCCTTTTTGCAGGCGGTTTCAGACGGCCTGATATTGGGATTCAAAAGTCAGCAGGGTTTCAGCAATGCGGCGTGGCAATATGGCTAAAGCGTGTTCGCGCATGGATGCAGGGATACCGTAGTAGGCTTCGGCAATGCTACCGGTAATGGCCGCCAAGGTATCGCTGTCTCCGCCTAGGGAAACCGCCAGTCGGATGGCGTGTTCAAAATCATCGCTTTCAAGAAAGGCGGTAACTGCTTGAGGTACGGTGTCCTGACAGCTTTCGTTAAAATGATAATGTGGGCGGATTTGGTCGCAACTTTGGCTCAAATCATAGCCGAATTGTCGCGTAATGTTTTCTTTGAGTTGCGCTTTGCCCATACCGGTACGCGCCCAAAAGATGGCGGCAGCTACAGCTTGTGCACCTTTAATGCCTTCCGGGTGGTTATGCGTTACGGCGGCGGATTGTTCAGCAAAATGCAGGGTTTCTTCCAATGTGGCAAATGCCCAGCCAACGGCAGAAACACGCATGGCCGAGCCGTTGCCCCAGCTATTATAAGGTTCTGGATCTTTCCATTCTATCCATTGTGAGAAGCGGCCGACATATGCGCCTTTTGGATAGGGATATGCCCTGCACCAGCTTTGTAAGATTAAGGCTAAATCATCGTTGCAGCCTTGTAAAACCCAATCGGCGATGGCAACAGTGCAAATCGTGTCATCGGTAAAGTCGCTGTCGGGACTGAAAATGTCAAAATCGGTGTGACGGTAGTTGTCAAACTCAAATCGTGATCCGGCAATATCGCCAATGACTGCGCCCAACATCATGACATCCTTTCTGATACTTCATTTATGTTTCAGACGGCCTTTGATATTTCCCAATCAAAAGGCCGTCTGAAAAATTATTCTTGCCAGCCGCCCAAATAAGAAACCAGTTCTTCCAACATGGTGCTTATGGCTTCGGTCATCAGGATTTGTGAGGCAAAGGCGAGGCTGGCTGCATCGTCGCCGTTGCTTTCCGCTTCTTCTTGCAAAACGTCCAGATACTGGATGCGTTTGAGCGTAAAGTCTTGGGTGAGGATGAACGTGATTTGTTCGCGCCATACCAAGCCGAGTTGGGTAACGGTTTTGCCATTTTTGACGTGTTGTACCACTTCATCGGCGGTCAGGTCTTGTTTGGAAACTTTGACGACCGGAACAACATCGCCTACGCCTTTAAGTTCGCAATCGCTGTCCAATTCAAAACCGCCCTCACAGTGGCCTTGCAGCAGCCAACTGGTCATTAGGGAGGAGGGCGATTGTTTGGTGTTGGGCAGGGCGGCTTCCAAACCGCCCAACGCTTCGCGCAGTTTGGTCAGGATATTTTCTGCTTTGGCAGAGGCGGCATTGTTGACCAAAAGATACCCGTGGCGTGTGTCGAAAATCGCCTGTGTGCGGCTGCTGCGCGTAAAGGCACGGGGCAGCAAGTCGTCAGTAATCTGTTCTTTCAGCTCTTGTTTTTCCTTACGGCCGACATTGCGCGCTTCGTTGTTTTGGATTTCCAAAACCTTATCATCCAAAATATCGCGGATCACGCCGGCAGGCAGGACTTTTTCTTCTTTTTTCAGAGCAACGCGCCAAGTGTAATCGGCAGGGAAAACCAGCTCGGGCGAAAAGGAAACCGGCGTGGCAAAGCCTTCGCTAAACCAGTCCAAACCCTGACAATGGGCGAATTCGGATTGCGCCAATTTGTCGGCAAGGACTTCTAGTTCGGGCAATTTGTCTTTGTTGAGCGGATAAAAACTGATTTGCTTAAACCACATGGCGAGTTTTCCTTTTTATTAAAACCGGCATTATACAGGGAAAATAACATACGGAAATCGGCAACATCTTTAAAAATGCAGTAAAGGCGTTGACAGAAGAAAAGGCTTTCTGTATAGTTCGCGCTTCGGTTACGCGCCCATCGTCTAGAGGCCTAGGACACTGCCCTTTCACGGCGGCAACCGGGGTTCGAATCCCCGTGGGCGTGCCAAAATTCTTAAAAAACGCTCCTGCTTTTGCAGGGGCGTTTTTTGTTTTCAGACGGCCTGTCGCTGTGAAAATATCTTTAAATTGGTTTACAATAATGCCATTCTGAATCTTAACGAGAGAAAACAATGTTAGACATCCAATTGCTCCGCAGCAATACCGCCGCAGTTGCCGAACGTTTGGCCGCCCGCGGTTATGAGTTTGATACCGCGCGTTTTAATGCTTTGGAAGAGCAACGCAAAGCCGTTCAAGTGAAAACAGAAGAGTTGCAGGCTTCACGCAACAGTATTTCCAAACAGATCGGTGCGTTGAAAGGCCAAGGCAAACACGAAGAGGCTCAAGCTGCGATGGATCAGGTTGCCCAAATCAAGGCGGATTTGGAGCAGGCTGCCGCTGATTTGGATGCCGTTCAGAAGGAATTGGATGCTTGGCTGCTGAGCATTCCGAACCTGCCGCACGAAAGCGTGCCTGTCGGTAAAGATGAAACTGAAAACGTTGAAGTCCGCAAAGTCGGCACGCCGCGCGAATTTGACTTTGAAATCAAAGACCATGTTGATTTAGGCGAACCTTTGGGTTTGGATTTCGAAGGCGGTGCAAAACTGTCAGGCGCGCGCTTTACCGTGATGAAAGGTCAAATCGCCCGTCTGCACCGCGCACTGGCGCAATTCATGCTGGACACGCACACGCTGAAACACGGCTATACCGAACATTATACGCCTTATATTGTGGACGATCTGACCCTGCAAGGTACGGGTCAACTGCCTAAATTTGCAGAAGATTTGTTCCACGTTACTCGTGGCGGCGACGAGAGCAAAAAAACGCAATATCTGATTCCGACCGCCGAGGTGACGCTGACCAATACCGTTGCCGACAGCATTGTGGCAGGCAGCGATTTGCCGTTGAAATTGACTGCGCACTCCCCATGTTTCCGTTCCGAAGCGGGCGCATACGGTAAAGACGTGCGCGGTTTGATTCGCCAACACCAATTCGATAAAGTGGAAATGGTGCAAATCGTTCATCCGGAAAAATCATACGAAGCGTTGGAAGAAATGGTCGGCCATGCTGAAAATATTTTGAAAGCGTTGGAACTGCCATACCGTGTGATTACTTTGTGTACCGGCGACATGGGTTTCGGTGCAACCAAAACCTACGACTTGGAAGTCTGGGTTCCTGCGCAAAACACCTACCGCGAAATTTCCAGCTGCTCCAACTGCGAAGATTTCCAAGCTCGCCGCATGAAAGCGCGTTTCAAAGATGAAAACGGTAAAAACCGTTTGGTACATACTTTGAACGGCTCTGGCTTGGCAGTCGGCCGTACTTTGGTGGCTGTTTTGGAAAACCATCAAAATGCCGACGGCAGCATTAATGTTCCTGCTGCGTTGCAACCGTATATGGGCGGCGTGACCAAACTGGAAGTAAAATAATCGCTGTTTAAATGAAAAGGCCGTCTGAAACTTGGGTTCAGACGGCCTTTTATATGATTGGGCAATTATTTGTTGTGTTGACGGAAATATTCCCATTCTTCAACGATTTTACCGTCAGGCAAGTGGCACACGCCGTATTCGTTGCCGTCTTTGTCTTTTTTGATTTCGGATTTACCGCCTTGTTTGACGCAGAATTCAGAAGCCGGATTGGCTACGTTGACGTTGAAGGGTTCTTGTTTTTCAGAAGCGGAGCAGGCGGCCAAAGCAGTGGCGGCAGCGAGGCTGAGGATAAGGGGTTTGATCATGGCGTGTCTTTCATTTGAAGGATAAAAACCAGCGGATTATAAGGGATGCTTGCGTTTAATGGCGTTAACCAGATTAAAGGCCGTCTGAAAAGTTTTCAGACGGCCTTGAGTTTAAGAAGTCATACCGGATTATTTGGCTGCTTCGGTTTTTTCGCCTTCTTTAGCAAAGTATTTGGCGTAAATTTTGTCGTATTCGCCACTTTCGCGTACTTTTTTCAGCGCATCGTTCAACATTTTGATGGTTGCTTCGTCGCCTTTGCGTGCAGCGATACCGTAGTTTTCGATGGTGAAGTCAGGCAGGGAGATGAAATCCAAGCCTTTGGTCGGGTTGTTTTTCACATAGTTGGCAATAACCGCGCTGTCGCTGACTACGGAATCCAAACCGCCGTTTTCCAATTCTTTGATAATCAGAGGAACGCTTTCAAAGCGGGCGATTTTCGGATTGTCGTTGCCCAAGAGTTTGGAAACGGAGAAGTCGCCGGTGTAGCCGGTTACCACGCCGACTTTGGCCATGTTTTTCAGGTCTTCGGAAGAAGCTACTTTTTTGCCTTTCGGAACGAGGACAACTTGGGTGATTTCAAAGTATGGGTCGCTGAAGAGCATGCTTTGTTTGCGGTCGTCAGTGATGGTTACGCCGGACATAACGATGTCCACGTCGCCGTTGTTCAGAGAAGGGAAGAGGCTTTCCCATGGCTGGTGTTTGAATTCGACTTTGAAGTTGCCGGCTTTGGCCATGGCATTCATCAAATCTACGTCAAAACCTTCCACTTTGCCGGCAGAATCCAAAGATTCGAATGGGGCAAACTCGGCGTTAGAGCCGACACGGTACACTTTATCGGCAGGAGCAGAGGCATTGTTGCTTTGACCGCCGCAGGCAGTCAGGGCAAGGGCGGAACAAGCGAGGGCAGTGGCCAGCCATTTTTTCATATTCATGATATGTGCTTTCTTAATAAAATGTTAACGGATAAAATCTTAGTTTAGCATAATTTTGTGAACAAACTAGCCGAAATCAGTGGTCTTTTTCTCGGAAAAATGCGTAGGTTACGTCATGGAAGAGGTCGGTGTGCGGGCTGTCTTCGTAGCTCAATTCCGCCAACGCGTCTTCAAAGGCAAGCTGGATGGATTCTACGGCATCGTTGGCCATGTCGGAGGGCAGAGAACGGATAAGGCCTTTGAGGGCGGTGGCGAGGACGTGGTTTTGCATACGCAAAACGTCGTTGGCTTCTTCCAAGTATTCGAGGCGTTGTTCGATGCTGCTCATGATGTATCCTTGAGGGTTTATTAAATAAAATAGTGATTATATAGTGAATTAATATTAAAATGTGACGCTTGCGCCGGCTTGCCGGATATGTCCAACCATCGGCCGCAGTTCAAGCGTTTTTTGTTTGAATGCGGTTCACAATAAAAATGAAAAAACGAGATTATTATGGAAAACAACCGTCTTGACCCCACAGCCCTCGAGGAAGAAGATCTGAATTGGGAAAAACGCTTGGAAAGATTGCGTCAGGCACGACAATTCAATACTGCGCCGACTCATGCGCCATTGGTCAAAAAATCGGACGACGCTGTCGATGTTACGCCCAAAACCGCGCCTAAAAAAGAATATAAATTAGATGCGGACAATCGTGAAAAAGTATTGGAAGAATATTTGTACCGCTGGCAGCTGGAACACAATACTGCCCTTGCCGACGAGGGCGAGGCAGTGGAAACCGATGCGATGGTGGTTTTGCAGGATAATTGGTTGAGCGCGCAATCGGCATTGCAGGCTGCGGCTTCAGACCGTCATATCGAATCGACGCGCACCGTCAGACTGAATCCGAAATCAGGTGCCGTAGATTTTGATGTGGCTGAAGCAGAAGAAACTGAAAAATCGGAAAATGATGATGCGCAAGCGGCTGAAGGGGCGGCTTCAGACGGCCTTGAACCTGAAAAAGAACCGGCCGTCAATGTCCATATCAATGTTTTGAACCCGCAGGCGATTGGCCGTCGGGAAGTGTTCTGCGTTTCCGAAAAAGATTTGACCGAGCGTCTGATTAAACGTTTGCGCCCCCATGTGGCTGATGCGGTCAACGGCATGATTCGGATTGCCGTGCAAAAACAAATGGCCTTGTTCACTTACCAGTTGCAGCAAATGCTCAACGAGCAGGCGCCGGGTTTGGTGGAAGATGTATTGGAACACAATGTCAAACGTATTCTGGACGATATGAAGGTTGAAATGAAATACCGCCGCTGAGTATCCGGGCCGTCTGAAAAGTTTCAGACGGCCTTTGGCATAAATTTCCCTTAAAATTTTGCGAAGCGTGTATAATGGCGGCTCACGTTTTCGTGATAAATATCCTTTCTAAATAGTTGATATGCCCGATGCAGAATCGGGCATTTTTTTTGAGATTGTTATGAATAAAAACAAAATCATTGTATTGCTGATTGCTCTGGTTGCCGTATTTGCCTATCAAAAAATGCAAAACAAGCAGCCGCTACAATCGCAGCATCAGCAGAAAATAGAAGCCGTTCAAAAACAAAACAATGTGGGCGGAGAAAATGCCGATACGGCTCAACAGCAAACCGGTTCGGGCAAACAATCGGCAGAAGCGGTTTTGAAACAGGCGTTTGAAAACGAACAAAGCGATATTCAGGTTGAGGGAGAGGGCACGGTATGGAAAACCCTGCCGGATGACAACAAAGGCACGCGCCACCAACGCTTTATCTTGAAGCTCTCCAGCGGCCAGACGCTTTTGGTGGCACACAATATCGACCTTGCCGATAAGATTAAGGGTTTGAAAAAAGGCGATAAAGTAGCGTTTTACGGAGAATACGAATGGTCGGAGCAGGGCGGAGTTATCCATTGGACGCACCATGACCCGTCAGGCCGGCATACTGACGGCTGGTTGAAACACGACGGCCGCCTTTATCAGTAAAAACGGTTTTCTTGTTTTTTCAGACGGCCTGAAACACGGCCTTCGGCTTGAAAGATGGTAGAAATCGGCGCAAAATGTTAACAAGTTAAACAGACGGAAAAATATTGTTCCGTCCATTGGAATACACAGTAGATTGGAGAATAAATGAACAAAAAACTTCATCCGCAAACGCTGGCCATCCGGGGCGGCAAAGAGCAGACCGAATATCGCGAACACAATCAGGCGCTGTTTTTGACCAGCAGCTTCATGTGGGAAAGCGCGCAACATGCGGCAGATTTGTTTTCCAAAAAAATTAAAGGCTTTACCTATACCCGTACAGCCAATCCGACTACTGCCGCTTTTGAAAAACGCATTGCCGCATTGGAAGGCGCAGAGCGCGCGGTAGCCACTTCGACCGGTATGTCTGCAATTCAGGCGGCGTTTTTTACCTTCCTGCAAGCAGGCGACCACGTTGTTTCCAGCCGCAGCCTGTTCGGCACGACCGTCGGTTTTATTAATAACATCGTAACTAAGTTCGGCATTGAAGTCAGCCATGTGTCGCCGGTTGATGTAGATGAATGGAAAGCGGCCATCAAGCCCAATACCAAACTGTTTTTCTTGGAAACTCCGTCCAACCCATTGGGCGAAGTTGCCGATTTGGAAGCGCTGGCCGAACTGGCGCACAGCATCGGCGCGCTTTTGGTGGTGGACAACAGCCTCTTGTCGCCCGCCGGTTCGCAGCCTTTGAAACACGGTGCGGATATTTCCGTTTCTTCCGCAACCAAAGCCATCGACGGCCACGGCCGCGTGATGGGCGGCGTATTGGCCGGTTCGGAAGAGCTGATGACGCAAGTTGCCATATATTGCAACTCTTGCGGTTTGGCAATGTCTCCGTTTAACGCATGGCAGTTGTTGAGCGGCGTGGAAACCCTGTCGCTGCGTATGGAAAAACAATTCGACAACGCCCTGAAAATCGCCCAATGGCTGCAACAACAGCCGCAAGTCCAAGCCGTGTACTACACCGGTTTGCCCAACCATCCGCAGGCAGAGCTTATCCGCAAGCAACAAAACGGCGGCGGCATCGTCATTGGTTTTGAAGTTGCCGACCAAGAAGCCGCATGGAAAGTCGTGGACGGTGTGGCGCTTTTCTCCCGTACTGCCAACCTCGGCGACGTGCGCTCGACCATCACCCATCCGTGGACAACCACGCACGGCCGGATGCAGCCTGAAGAAAAACTCGCCGCCAATATCCGTCCGGGCTTGATCCGCCTCTCTGTCGGTTTGGAATACATCGACGATTTGATTGATGATTTGCAACAAGCATTGAACAAATAATCTAAAAACAAATTTCAGACGGCCTTAAAATTTAATAGGCCGTCTGAAAGCAATCAAACACACATCTTAAGAATAAAAGGAAAAAAATAATGTCTGAAGCAGAATTCGCCTCGTGGGCAATGAAAATCCTCCTCACCGGCCTGATTATCTTTTTGGGCTTTATCGTTTGGAACTTGGGTAAAGAATCCAAGGCCGGCAAATTCGGCATTGCCATGCTCTTCTTGGTTTTGGGCTTGGGCGTGTTTGGATTTGTATTCAAAGAATTGCTGATTAGCTTTTTGGTATTGCCGAAATAAGCAGGAAGTTTATAGATAGAACAAGGCCGTCTGAACATTTTTTCAGACGGCCTTTTGATTTGATAATTAAATTACGCCCAATTCTTGCAAGCCGCGCAATACGCCGTCTTCATCGACACTTGGGCAGACGAATTGTGCGGCGGCTTTGGCCGCTTCTTCGCCATTGCCCATGGCAACGCCGAAGCCGACGGTTGACAGCATTTCCAAGTCGTTGAAGCTGTCGCCGAATGCCATCACTTTGCTCATATCAATCCCCAGTTTTTCCACTGCGTGGGTGATGCCCCGTGCTTTTGAACCTTCTTGTTTGAGTAGGTCCATGGCATGTTTGTGCCAGCGGACGGATTTGAAGCCGTGTTGCTGGGTTAGTGGTTGCAGGATTTTTTCTTCTTCCTTATCCACAAAGACCAACATTTGATAGACGGGTTGTTTGCGGAAATATTCTTTGTCGGTTAAAAAGTTGGGCAGGATATGCGATAAACCTTCGACAACGCGCGGAGAGTTGGAGGAGACGGCAATTTCTTGGTTGTTGACGAATGCGTAGTCTATTTTGTGTTGCTCAAGCAGGTTGATGGCGGTTTCGATGTCGGCAATATCCAAGGGGTAGCTTTGCAGGGGCTCGCCGCGAAAGGAAATATATTGGCCGTTGATGGTAACGAGCATGTCGATGCCGCATTCTTGAATCAATGCTTTGACTTTGGCGGGAATGGCGGCTTCCGGCCGGCCGGTGGCAATGGCAGTCAGAATGCTTTTGGCTTTCAATGCGCGCATGGCTTGGGCAACCGAAGGACGTAAGGTATCCGTGTATTTGCGGTAGAGGGTGTCGTCGATGTCAAAGAAGATGATTTCAGGATTGTTCATGGTTCACTCGTCGGGCCGGGTATACACAGCTTTCATTGAAAATTGTGTGAACAGCTTGTGTATAAATTGGTTTAGTATTTGATTGTTATTACAAAAATAAGTTCTGATTAAAATTTAGGCAGTTTTTGTGTTGAGAATAAAGCGGAAAGTTATTCACAATAGGCCGTCTGAAAATTTGGTTTTCAGACGGCCTTGTTTTAAGTAATCAGACGGATATTTTCTTTGTCTTGCCTGAATTTGTTTTTAATCACGATAGGCAGGCTGCTGTCGAAATACCAGTTGCCGTCAGGCAAAGCCAACGCGCCGCCGGCGCAGAGCAGGGTAATGCTGTTTCCGGTCAGGGGATCGGTTTCGGTAATTTCAATTTCATGCGCTTTGCCCCAATCGGTTACGGGGAGTAGGGCGGCAAGCTCGGTAATACGTTGGTTTTGATGTTTGATGCCGTCGGGTTGGCGGCAGTCGCCGTTGCATTTTCCGACGGCCTCAACAGGGCAGGGTTCGCCCTTTACGTAGCCGGTCGGCAAAATATTGAGCGAATCCGGGCAGAGCCTGTGTTCTTGCGACCATTGCGCCAAAGCGCGTTTGGCTGCTTTTTTGTGGGCAAACAAACCGTATGGACGCCAGTTTCTGGTGCCGTTGTTTAACAAGACAATGCGTGCTTTAAGGCTGCCGTGTTCGTCAGCGATAAAGCGGACGGTGGAAAACGATGTGGACTTTTCAGACGGCATCAGTTGGTATTCCTGCATGGTCTGGGCTTTGAGCCATAATGTATGGAGCTGACCGAGTGCCGGAATAAAACGGATGGAGGCCGCGGCTTTGATGTGCGGCGGCAGTTTTTTGCTGTGCAGCAGGGTAGCGGTTTCGCTGTATGCGCGTTCGTGTGCTTCAATGGCTTGGGCTTTGCCGAAATGGTCAAACCAAACCAATACGCCGTAACTGTCGGGCAGGGCATAGAGCTGTTGGGCAAGCGAATCAGGCAGCCAAGTGGGCAACATTTTCGGATTCATCAACACACGGACGTGTTCGTCCCATTGTTGGTGATTTTTTTCTGCCAGACTTAATTCGAGATAATCACACAATGCGGCAACATCAGTCATGGCGCGGTGGCGGTTGGCCGTCTGAATGCCGGTGCGTTCGATAATGCTGTCGAGGCTGTGTTTGTAAAACTCAGGATAGAGGCGGCGCGACAGTTGAACCGTACAGAGCGAGGGTGCGGCAAAGTCAGTATGGATACGGGCAAACTCGTGGCGCAGGAAGGTGTAGTCAAAGCGGCTGTTGTGCGCAACAACCACAGCACCTTGCAACAGCGGCAACAAATCGGCTGCAATATCGGCAAAGACAGGCGCGTTTTTCACCGTTTCATCATGAATTCCGGTCAGCCTGGCAACAAATTCGGGAATGCTGCGGCAAGGATTGACCAATTGCTCGTAATGTGTGGCGCGTCCTTGCTCAAAACGAACAAGGGCGACTTCCGTTATCCTGTCTTGATAGAAATTTCCACCGGTCGTCTCCAAATCCACCACGACCACAGGCCGTCCCAAACGGGAAAATGCTTCGGATAAGAGCGGCCAGCGTGCGAAATCTGACATTTTATTCTCTGTAAATTCAATAGCAAATGCGCATTTTACACGCTGTCTGCAAGTTTTCCAAATAAAACGCTTGACAGGAAACAGTCCACTCTCTATAATTCAAATCTTTCTTGATGCACCCGTAGCTCAGTTGGATAGAGTATCTGGCTACGAACCAGAGGGTCGGGCGTTCGAATCGCTCCGGGTGCGCCACAGAAAATCTCCGCGCCCATCGTCTAGCGGTTAGGACATCGCCCTTTCACGGCGGTAACCGGGGTTCGATTCCCCGTGGGCGTGCCAGTTTATAAAAAAGCGCAATCTGTTTCAGATTGCGCTTTTTTGCGTCTATCGGCTTTGAAATAATTTAAGCATATCTTTTATCTGATAACGGCTAATCGACATTTGTCATAATCTACTAAAAGCATTTATTATATATCCAATAATCATAATTTAAGGGAAACGTTCATGGCGTGGCGGTTTGTGTTGCCTGCTTGGGTGGTTGGTGTAGTGCTTTCGTTTGCGTTGCCGTTTGTGCCGCCATGGTGGACTTGGTTGTCTGTAATCATTGGCGCGCTTGCGTTATGTCGAAGATTTGCTGTGGCTTGGTTGGCTCTGGCCGTCTGCATGGGCATGGCGTTTGGTGTGTGGCGGACAGGGCTGGTGTTGGCCGGGCAATGGCCTGTAGGGGAGGTGGCGGCTAAAGTTTTGATGGTTGAAGTGGTGGATATGCCGCGTGATGATGGTCGGCGCGTGCAGTTTGCGGCAAGGGCTTGGGATGAGCGTGGTCAGGCTTTTGATTTGATGTTGTCAGATTATCAGCGGCGCGATTGGATGGTGGGTAGTCGGTGGTCTGTATCGGCGCGGGTAAGGCCTGTGATCGGTGAAGTGAATGTGCGCGGTTTGAACCGTGAAACATGGGCTTTGGCCAATGGTATCGATGGCATGGGTACTTTGGGGCGCGACAGGAAACTCGTGCGGCAAGGCGGCGGTTTCGGTTTGGCTAATATGCGTGATGCGGTAAGCCGAAGTTGGCAGGGAACGGCGGACAAATATCCTGAGTTTTCAGACGGCATAGGGCTGATGCGTGCTTTGAGTATTGGCGAGCAATCGGCGTTGCGGCCGCCTTTGTGGCAGGCATTCCGTCCTTTGGGGCTGACGCACTTGGTCAGTATTTCGGGCCTGCATGTAACGATGGTGGCGGTATTGTTTGCCTGGCTGATCAAGCGAATTTTTCGTTATTCGCCGTGGATTCCGGCAAAACCGCGTGTGTGGATATTGGCCGGCGGTGTTGCCGGGGCTTTGTTTTATGCGCTTTTAGCCGGTTTTTCCGTACCGACGCAACGCAGTGTGTTGATGTTGGCTGCGTTTGCGTGGGCATGGTGGCGCGGCAGTGGCGGCTCGGGCTGGGTGGCATGGTGGCAGGCTTTGGCCGTTGTTTTGTTGTTGGACCCGTTGGCCGTATTGGGTGTGGGAACGTGGTTGTCTTTCGGTTTGGTTGCTGCTTTGATTTGGGCTTCATCAGGCCGTCTGAAAGAGTCGGGCTGGCGTTTGGCTGTACGGGGGCAATGGGCGGCAACGGTATTGTCGGTGGTATTGCTGGGCTATTTGTTTGCTTCGTTACCTTTGCTCAGCCCGTTGGTTAATGCACTGGCTATTCCTTGGTTTTCTTGGGTGTTGACGCCGTTGGCTTTGCTGGGTTCGGTTTTCCCGTTTGAACTTGTCCAGTTGGTAGCGGCATTCTTGGCAGAATATACTTTACGCGGTTTGGTATGGCTGGCTACGGTATCGCCTGAATTTGCCGTCGCAGCGGCGCCCGTGCCTTTACTGGTGTTGGCGATGATGGCGGCTTTGCTGTTATTGCTGCCTAAAGGAATGGGCTTGAAACCTTGGGCATGTCTGGTTTTATTGGGTTTTGTGTTTTACCGTCCTGCCAAGCTGGAGGAGGGGGTGGCAAGAGTTACGGTGATGGATGCGGGGCAAGGTTTGTCGGTATTGATACAAACGCGTAACCGCAATCTTTTGTTTGATACGGGAACGGAGCAAGTGGCGCAAACAGGTATTGTGCCGAGTTTGAACGCGATGGGTGTGCGCCGTTTGGACAGCCTGATTTTGTCGCACCATGATATTGACCATGACGGCGGTTTTCAATGTGTGGCGGCTGTCGGTGCTGATAAATTGCTTGCGGGACAACCTGAGTTTTATCCGAATGCAGAGTTTTGCCAAGAAGACAAATGGCAATGGGACGGCGTAGATTTCGAGTTGCTCCGGCCGTCTGAAAATACGGGCAAGGAAGATAACGACCAGAGCTGCGTATTGCGTGTTGTGGCAAACGGCAAAGCCTTGTTGATAACCGGCGATTTGGGCGTGAAGGGCGAGGCCGGTTTGATTGAGAAATACGGCAATGCGCTGTATAGCCAAGTGTTGGTATTGGGACATCACGGCAGCAGCACGGCTTCGTCAGGCAGCTTTCTGCATACGGTTTCGCCGCAATATGCCGTGGCATCCAGCGGCTATGCCAATGCCTACAAACATCCGACCGTTGCCGTACAAAATCGTGTTCGTGCGCACGGTATTACTTTGTTGAGAACGGATTTGTCAGGCGCATTGGTGTTTGTTTTGGGGCAAGACGATGTGTTCCAAGGCCGTCTGAAAAAGGACAAGTTTTATTGGCAGAAGAAACCGTTTGAGTAAAAAGGATAAAAGGCCGTCTGAAAGACTTTTTCAGACGGCCTTGATATTTTTTTATTATTGACGGGCATTATCCAAATTTTGTGTGAATCCAATTGTGGATAGTTTGGTTTAATTATTGATAATAAAGAATAAATTGATTTTGATGAAAAAATAGGCAATTTAAAAAGGAGCTAATAATCACGAAGTCATTTTATAACTGTTGTTAATTTGATAAGCATTTTGAATCTGTTTGGCTGAATAAATTCACTTGTTTTTAGCTTGCTTATATAATCTAAACGCATTATTGCATATTCAAATTAAATTTAACAAAGGGATAAAGAAATGACTGAAACTCAAAACCAACCTAATAACGAAGAGTCTGTAGTGATTATCGGCACGCGTCGTGATGATGTGCTGTATGGCAGCTTGGGACACAATATTTTTTACGGCGGCTTAGGAAACGATACCTTTATTGTGAACAACCGGAATGACCAAATCGTTGAAAGGTACGGCGAGGGTACGGATACGGTTTATACCCATACGACTTATACGTTGCCGAATTATGTTGAAAACCTGACGATGACCGGCCACGATAATATTTTTGGTTTCGGCAACAATTCCGACAACGTCCTTATCGGCAACAGCGGCAACAATCGTTTGAGCGCCGGTCGTGGCAATGATGTGCTTTACGGCGGGGCGGGTAATGATTTGCTGCTGGCAGGCGATGATGACGACAAACTTTATGGTGGCGACGGCAACGATATTTTGCGTGGCGATCATGGTAACGATTATTTGGAAGGAAACGAAGGCGACGATGTTTTAGACGGCGGAATCGGTGCAGACGTAATGCGCGGAGGTAATGGCAACGATACATATTATGTGGACAGTCAAAACGATGTCGTTATCGAAGAAGCCAATGGCGGCATTGATACGGTCTACACAGGTATGACTTACCGTTTGCCGACACATGTCGAAAACCTGACCTTGACCGGCAGCGGCAATTATTTCGGCTTCGGCAACCATTCCGACAACGTCCTAATCGGCAACATCGGCAACAACCGTTTGATCGGAGGCCGCGGTAATGATGTGCTTCGCGGAGAGGCAGGCTATGACTTGCTGTTGGCGGGCGATGGCGACGACAAACTTTACGGCGGTACCGGCAACGATATTTTACGCGGCGATGCCGGTAATGATTATTTAGATGGCGGCGAAGGAAATGACACGCTTGAAGGTGGTAGCGGAGATGATACTTATGTGTTCCGCCGCGGCAGCGGCCATGATGTCATTTCAGACAATTTGGGCCATAACAGCATTCATTTTGAAGGTTTGAGTAAGAAGGATATCAGTCTTACTACTCGTCCAAGCGTCAGTAATCCTGTCCTTGAAGATTGGGTATTTACGATTCGTGAAACAGGCGAAACATTGACCCTTAGAGAGCAACACAAGACCTATTCATCTGTATCCAATTATAAATTTTCGGATAGAGAGGCGGATTTTGCAAAAACCTTTAAATACCCCGAACATGATACCAGCCAAGACAGCGTGACCATGCGTGTGCTTTACAAAGATGGTCATGCCGTCACACATGCCACCGTACAAGGGCAGCATCTTCAGACGGCCTCTTTGCAGTATTGGGAAAATATTGCCACTCAAAAAAGAGTCAATGATATTGTTCGACCCAGTTATAAACAGGCTCAGCATTCTATTTTTACCAAAGACAGTGATGGCGACGGTTTGGTCGATGCCATTGACCGCAATACACAGGAGTGGAATGTTTCCGAGCGCGATTTACGGATGTTCTCATCATTGGCGTATCATTCTCCATCTGAACTGCATACTTTGTTTAAAGGCGATTATTGGTGGAATACGCAATATGCTTCTATTGCTAAGAATATTAACGACAAATATTTTAGCAATCAGGCCAATGTATCTGAATTGGTTGGGAAATGGACATTGCTTAAGGCAGGTAGTCCGGGAGGCGGTTTGGATTATGCGATTTTCGGCAATTCGAACAAGAAGGGCGGTTGGGAAAATGTCGTGGTAGCGTTTAGAGGTACGCAGGCTACCAGCATTAAAGATGTTTTGGCTGATTTGAACATTATGACCGGTAATTTGCCGGCTCAAACCAAATATCTGAATGACATTGCCCGTTATATTGATACGCTTCATGCCAAAAATGTGTATTCGACCGGACATTCGTTGGGCGGCTATCTTGCAGAATACTTTGCCGCACATACCATGCAACAGCGTAATGATTGGGCAAGTGATTTCAAACGCAGCAGTCTGTTTAATCCGGCTGTTTTGAATGTGGACAGCGATTCGCCCGAAGCTTTAAAACAAGCACGGGATATGGCCGATAAAATGGCGGAAACACGTATCACGGACAACTCGGATACAACACAGGCACGCCATCTGTATGAAACCAATTCCTATGTAATCAAAGGCGAATGGGTTGGAGATGGTTTTTCAGGCAAAACAGGTGCGGGTATTGGTGCATTTTTGGGAGGGCTTGTTTTTGGGCCATTTGGCGTTGCAGCAGGTGTACTTGCAGGTGCTGCTGCGTCCCAAGTTCATAAAGGATTGGGCAGATACCCGAATGCCAAGGTTTTGGATTTTAAAAGCGATGATGTATGGGGCAAACACAATATGACCAGCTTTTATGAGTCTGATACCGAACTTGAACAATACTTCTCCCAAGGTAAACGTATCGACAAGCATTACAAAAATCCTTATTTGATGGATTCTGACCAAGACGGTTTTTCAGACGGCATTGAAAAGAAATGGGGTAGCAGCAGTAATGATGCCCAAGAAACGCCATACGCAACCGGTACCTCTGCTATTTATACCGATGACCGGCCCATGCTTGCCGTGGTTCAGACAGAGGATGCAGCCGGTAACGTCCTGTCACTCAAAGGCGTGGAAATGACGGCGCACCAGCAGGGCGATAAGATGGCGTATGCGGCAAACGGCAAGGAAATCGACTTAGGCAAAAACGGCTTTGATTGGTCTGTCAGCATCAGTGGAGACAACAAAGGCGTAGCGGCCTTGCATGGCAGCGCGGCTGACGATGTATTGAAAGGCAGCGATGGCAATGATTATCTGGCAGGCGGACTGGGTAGCGATACCATTGTTACCGGCGAGGGTAGAGATACGGTGGCATTTACTGCGTGGGATGTTCGTGAGGGCAAACTGGATCACTTGCTGGATTTCAATCCGGTCAAAGACAAGTTGGATTTGAGCGCCATGCGTCCGCTGCTTAATGAGAAAGAAAGCCAGGTCGGCTGGGCGGATTTGTTTGTCCGCGATGTGGATACATTCAGCCCCGACCGCTCGTATCTTGTGTTCAACAGCACCCAAAAAACCTTGGCGTATCGGGGGGCAGGAGCTGAAAGCAATACAGAGTTTGCACGTTTCTACAACGAAGACGCTGCGCAGCTGACGGCCGCTAATATTATCGGCTGATGGTTATTTTGAAGTTTAAGGCCGTCTGAACTTGATATTTCATGTTCAGACGGCCTTAAACTTTGTGTTTGTTAACTATATAATATCCGACCCATCTGTTTAAAAAGGCCATCGCCATGAACACCATACGCACCAAGATTTGCGGTATTACCCGACCTGAAGACGCGCTGGCTGCGGCCGAATTGGGCACGGATGCCATCGGGCTGGTGTTTTACGCCAAGAGTAAACGGGCTGTAAATATTGAGCAGGCGCAGGCGGTTGTGAGAAATTTGCCGCCGTTTGTATCGGTGGTGGCCTTGTTTGTGAATGAAAAAGAGCAAGCCATCCGTGAGATTTTGCGTCAGGTGCCGATAGATGTGATTCAGTTTCATGGCGATGAGGACGATGATTTTTGCCGTCGGTTTGACCGCCCGTATTTGAAGGCCGTGCGCGTACAGTCCGCTGCCGATATTCAGACGGCCTGTGCCAAATTTCCGAATGCCCGCGCTTTGCTGTTTGATGCCTATCATCCGACCGAATACGGCGGTACGGGACAAAGTTTCGACTGGACCATGTTGCACGGCAATATCGGCAAACCGTGGATACTGGCCGGCGGATTGACTGCGGAAAATGTTGCCGAAGCGGTAAAAATCAGTGGTGCGGCGGCGGTGGATGTGTCCGGTAGCGTGGAAATCTCCGGCGGGGTTAAGAGCAGGGAGAAAATGGCGGCGTTTATTCAGGCGGTAAAGGCCGTCTGAAATTTTGTTTGAATTCAAAGCAACCGGAATACAGATATGCAAGAGCCAATCGTTGAGTCCCACCCTTTCGCAGCCTTGTTGCCGCCGCAGGCAACGGTCATGATGATGGGGACGTTTCCGCCTAAAGAAGAAAAACACGCGATGCAGTTTCATTATCCGAATTTTCAAAACGATATGTGGCGCGTGTACGGGCTGGTGTTTTTCGGCGATGCGGCGCATTTTCAAAAGCAGGGCGAAAAGGCGTTTGATGCCGATAAAATCAAAGCGTTTTTAAGTGAGAAGGGGATTGCATCCTGTCCGACCGTATTGAAGGCAATACGCGAACATGGCAATGCTTCGGATAAGTTTTTAAAAGTGATAGAGACCGTCGATTTGGCGGCAGTATTGGCGCAAATGCCCGAGTGTCGCCATCTTTGCACCACCGGCGGTAAGGCAACCGAAGTTTTGTTGGAGATTCAAGGCAGCGGCATGAAAATGCCGAAAACCGGCGAAACAGTGCCGTTTCCCTATGCTGGACGTGAGTTGACCCTGACGCGCCTGCCTTCGACTTCGCGCGCCTATCCTTTGAGTTTGGCGAAAAAAGCGGCGGCGTATCGGGCTTTTTTCGAAACGGCTGGATTGACTGTTTTTCAGGAGTAGGGCGATGGACCGTTATGAAATCTCTTTAATGACGTTTATGGCGTTGTGGTGGCTTTTTAATGTCGTCTCAGTGTGGTTGAAGGCTAAACAATGGCATATCAAGATATTGTTGGGCGGAACGCTTTTGTATGTGATACAAATATCTACAGTCATTATGTCTGTTAACGGCCTTAATTGGATATTTTTGAACACAAGTACCATAAATACCGATTCGTTGATTATTGCTTTGCTTGCGCTTAACTTTCTGGGTTGTTGGTTGCTGGCACTGTGGCTGGGAATGTTGGCACTAAAAATATGCCTGAGAAACAAAAACGAAGAAAAATATATTGCACCGCCGTTGGGTGCGGCATTGCTTGCAACATCGAGCAGTACGCTGTTGTTCCTATTTTGTCTGCTGATATTATTATTCAATTAGTTGCCGACAAGATGAATGGAAAACGGCTATAATTGCTGACAATTTTTACTTTCAGACGACCCTTTACTGAATCAGGCCGTCTGAAACCAGAAAACGAACAAGGAAAAATCCCATGAAAAATTATCACGCTCCCGACGAGAAAGGCTTTTTCGGCGAACACGGCGGTCTGTATGTTTCCGAAACCCTGATTCCTGCTTTGCAAGAATTGGCAGAAGCCTATAAAGCGGCGAAAGAAGATCCTTCATTTTGGGAAGAGTTCCGCCATGATTTGAAACACTATGTCGGCCGTCCCAGCCCTGTTTACCATGCCGCGCGATTGTCCGAGCATTTGGGCGGCGCACAAATTTGGCTGAAGCGTGAAGATTTGAACCACACCGGCGCGCACAAAGTCAACAACACCATCGGTCAGGCATTGCTTGCCCGCCGCATGGGCAAAAAACGCGTGATTGCTGAGACCGGCGCGGGTCAGCACGGCGTGGCCTCCGCCACTGTTGCCGCACGCTTCGGCATGACTTGCGACGTGTACATGGGCGCAGACGATATCCAACGTCAAATGCCCAACGTGTTCCGCATGAAATTATTGGGTGCGAACGTGGTCAGCGTCGACAGCGGCAGCCGCACGCTGAAAGACGCGATGAACGAAGCCATGCGCGAATGGGTGGCCCGCGTGGACGATACGTTCTACATCATCGGCACTGCCGCAGGCCCTGCGCCGTATCCCGAAATGGTACGCGATTTCCAATGCGTGATCGGCAATGAAGCCAAAGAACAAATGTTGGAAGCCATCGGCCGCCAACCTGATGTTGCCGTTGCCTGCGTGGGTGGCGGCTCGAACGCCATCGGTTTGTTCCATCCCTATATCGAAGAAGAAAACGTACGTTTGATCGGCGTAGAAGCCGGCGGTTTGGGCGTGGATACCCCCGACCACGCCGCACCGATTACCAGCAAAGCCCCTATCGGCGTACTGCACGGTTTCCGCAGCTATTTGATGCAGGACGAAAACGGCCAAGTCCTGGGTACGCACTCTGTTTCCGCAGGCTTGGACTACCCAGGCATCGGCCCGGAACACAGCCATTTGAACGACATCAACCGCGTGGAATACACCGTTGCCAAAGACGACGAAGCACTCGAAGCCTTTGATTTGCTCTGCCGTTTCGAGGGCATTATTCCTGCGCTGGAATCTAGCCACGCCGTAGCTTGGGCGGTGAAAAACGCGCCGAAAATGAGCAAAGACCAAGTGATTTTGGTCAACCTCTCTGGCCGCGGCGACAAAGACATCAATACCGTGGCAAAACTTAAAGGCATTGAGTTGTAAGCCTGATTGATTGAGCAGTAAAGGCCGTCTGAAAAAGCTGGATTTCAGTCTTTCAGACGGCCTTTGTTTCCGTGATGGTTGGCGCAAGCTTAAAACCGATTATCCAAGTTATCCATTTATTGTGATTATGAAACATTTGGCAATCCATCTAAAACTATTGGGCATGGCGGCGTTTTGGGGCGCATCTTGGCCGATGGGGCGGATGTTGGGACAGGCGCTGCCGCCTTTAACGGGCGGTATGCTGCGCTTTTTGACGGCGGCAATCTTGCTTTTGGGCTGGCTGTTTGCACGGTATCGGTTGCGTACTTTGGCGGTTTTGTCGCGCAAACAATGGCTTGGATTGGCGCTGGCGGCGACATTCGGCGTATTTGGTTTTACCGTATTGTCTATGCTGGGTTTGCAGAGGATTCCTGCTTCGAGGGCGACGGTGTTGGTTACGTTTAATCCTGTGTTGACGATGTTTTTTGCGGCTTTGCTGTTTGGAGAAAAACTCAACGGCAAGATTGTGTCGGGTATGCTGTTAGCTGTGGCAGGCTCGATATGGGCGGTCACGCATGGCGAGATTGCGGCGTTTTTGTCGGGCGGCGGCCTAGGGTGGGGCGAAGTGCTGGTGTTTTTCAGCCTTTGCTGCTTGGTCACTTATACGATGATAGGCCGGGCGGTGTTGCAGGGGATTGACGCGCTGACGGTTACCGTGGCCACCGCTTGGCTGGGTGCAATGATGTTGCTGCCGCCGGCGCTGATTTCAGACGGCCTGCCGTTTGGTATGCTTGCCGAAATGGACGGCAGGGGCTGGTTTGCTTTGATTGGCTTGTCTGTCGGTGCAACGGTCTTGAGCTATGCGTGGTATTTTGAAGGCGTGAAGACTTTGGGCGCAGGCAGCGCGGCGGCGTACATCACTTTGGTGCCGGTATTCGGCATTTTGTGTTCCGCTTGGTTTTTGGGCGAGGCATTGCATGTTTCCTTGGTTGCCGGCTGTTTGGCGGCGGTGGGCGGATTGGCGTTGATGCAGTACGGAAGACGTGCCGTCTGAAATAGAAAATATGTTATATAATAATGAAACTGATCAAATCATTGTTTTTAACATGTCCGAACATTCCTCCCTGCTCGATTTCGACCGCACCCATCTGCTCCATCCTTATACATCTATGACCGACCCGTTGCCTGTTTATCCGGTGCGCCGAGCGGAGGGCGTGCATATCGAATTGGCGGACGGTACGCGGCTGATTGACGGGATGTCGTCTTGGTGGTGTGCGATACACGGCTATAATCATCCTGTTTTGAATCAGGCGGTTGAGGCGCAGATTAAACAGATGTCGCATGTGATGTTCGGCGGTTTGACGCATGAGCCGGCGGTGGAACTGGGCAAATTATTGGTCGGGATTTTGCCGCAGGGGCTGGACCGTATTTTTTATGCGGATTCGGGTTCGGTTTCGGTAGAAGTCGCGCTGAAGATGGCGGTACAATACCAGCAGGCGCGGGGTTTGACCGCGAAGCAGAATATCACGACGGTGCGGCGCGGGTATCACGGCGATACTTGGAACGCGATGTCCGTCTGCGATCCGGAAACGGGGATGCACCATATTTTCGGCAGCGCTCTGCCGCAGCGTTATTTTGTCGATAATCCGCAAAGCCGTTTCGACGATGAATGGGACGGGGCGGATTTGCAGCCTGTCCGCGCCTTGTTTGAAGCGCATCATGCGGACATTGCCGCCTTTATTTTGGAACCGGTCGTGCAGGGCGCGGGCGGTATGTATTTTTATCATCCGCAGTATCTTAGCGGATTGCGCGATTTGTGTGACGAATTTGATATCGTGTTGATTTTTGACGAAATCGCAACCGGATTCGGGCGCACGGGCAAGATGTTTGCCTGCGAACACGCGGAGGTCGTACCGGATATTATGTGTATCGGCAAGGGCTTGAGCGGCGGCTATATGACGCTGGCGGCGGCGATTACTTCGCAAAAAGTCACCGAAACGATTTCGCGCGGCGAAGCGGGTGTTTTTATGCACGGCCCGACGTTTATGGCGAACCCGCTGGCGTGTGCCGTTGCCTGCGCTTCGGTCAAGTTGCTTTTGTCCCAAGATTGGCAGGCAAATATCCGTCGCATTGAAAGCATCTTAAAAGGCCGTCTGAACGCTGCATGGGACATTCGAGGCGTGAAAGACGTACGTGTCTTGGGTGCCATCGGCGTGATCGAGCTGGAAAAAGGCGTGGATATGGCGCGTTTTCAAGCGGATTGCGTGGTGCAGGGAATTTGGGTGCGCCCATTCGGCAGGCTGGTGTACCTCATGCCGCCTTACATCATTTCAGACGGCCTCTTGACCGAACTTGCCGACAAAACCGTACAAATCTTGAAGGAACACAGCAAATGAAAGGCGTTTACTTCGTCAGCGGCATAGACACGGACATCGGCAAAACCGTCGCCACCGGCATGTTGGCAAAACAATTGTTGCAGCAGGGCAAGAGCGTGATCACGCAAAAGCCCGTGCAAACCGGTTGCCAAAACATCGCCGACGACATCGCCGTCCACCGCAACATCATGGGCATACCCATGCAGGAAGCCGACAAACAGCGGCTGACCATGCCCGAAATCTTCAGCTATCCCGCCTCGCCCCACCTCGCCGCCCGTCTGGACGGCAGGACTTTGGACTTGAACAAAATCCGTGCCGCCACGGAGCAACTGGCGGCACAATACGAAATCGTATTGGTCGAAGGCGCAGGCGGATTGATGGTTCCGCTGACGGAAAACCTGTTAACCATTGATTATATTCAGCAACAGGCTTATCCCGTCATTCTCGTTACCAGCGGGCGGCTCGGCAGCATCAACCATACCCTGCTTAGCTTCGCCGCGCTCAAACAATACGGTATCCGGTTACACAGCCTGATTTTCAACCATATCCACGACAGCAAAGATGAAACCGTTGCCGGCGACACCTTGGAATATCTTAAAGGCCGTCTGAAAGATGAATTTCCTGAAGCCCAATGGCAGGAGTTGGCCAAAACAGAGGTGCCAGATGGAGCTTGATATACCGAGTGGCACGCTTTGCTCATATGCAGAAGCTTCAAGTCTTCTGCCGTCTAAGGTCGGACATTTGCTGACCGTTTCTTCGCTAACCGCTGCGTTGCGCGCTTCAGGTAAGGATTTTTCAGTCGAGCCGGTGTATTTGGGTTTGACGAAGGAGGAGGAAAACGGAGAAGAAATCTTTGTGCGCGATGTTTTGCTCAAACTGGACGGCGAAACAGTGATACAAGCCAGAAGCGCGTGCCGGCCGGATAGCCGTCTATGGACTAAATTATTGGATTGCGGAACGCAGCCTTTGGGCGAGCGTCTGTTTGACGGTACATTGCCATTGAAACGTTCGGATTTTGAGTTTCTTCGTTTTGAAGATGCCGATCATCCGTCTTTCAGACGGCCTGTTACCGCGCGCCGTTCGTATTTCGATTGGAACGGCGAAATATTGGAATTAACAGAATATTTCTTATTGAAATTAATAGATTTATACCGATAAGGCCGTCTGAAAAGAAAACCGATTGCCGATGTTTGTCATAATTCTGTTATAATACAACAAATTAAATCGTTAAGATTCGTTTGATTTCAGACGGCAATAAATTATAATAAGAGCTAAGGCTCTAAAATGCCTTTCCTTCAGCATCAATACATATACAACGACACATTACACCAATGAACATACGGCGCTTTTTCCTACAATTTTTACCGCGTTACGCTGTCGGACGGATGGTGATATACGCCAAACTGATGCGCATCGACAAACCCATCGGCACCCTGCTTTTGCTGTGGCCGACTTATTGGGCATTGTGGATTGCGTCTAAAGGCGTTCCCGATGCGGATATTTTTATTGCCTTTACTGCAGGCACGTTTTTAATGCGCAGCGCAGGCTGCGTCGTGAACGACTTTGCCGATCGCAATTTTGACGGCGCAGTAGAGCGCACCAAAAACCGCCCGTTTGCCAAAGGTTTGGTTTCCAAAACCGAAGCGCTGCTTTTGACCGTCATGTTGTGTCTGATGGCGGCCTTGTGTCTGGTGCCGCTCAACCGCTTTACCTGGCTGATGAGCCTTCCGGCCTTGTTTCTGGCCGTCACATATCCCTTTACCAAACGCTTTTTCCCGTTGCCGCAGTTTTATTTGGGACTGGCATTTTCGTTCGGTATCCCCATGGCCTTTGCCGCCGTGCAAGGCCGAGTGCCTCCCGAAGCGTGGCTGATGTTTACCGCCAATGCCTTATGGACGCTGGCTTACGACACGATTTATGCCATGGCGGACAAAGAAGACGATTTGAAAATCGGCATTAAAACTTCGGCAATCACATTTGGCCATCACGACATTAGCGCAGCCATGCTTTGCCATTTTTGGTTTACCGTATTGATGGCGGTGTTGGGTATCAAAATCGGCGCAACTTGGCCGTATTGGCTGGTATTGCCGATAACTGCGTATTGGCAGTGCCAACAATATGCCGCCATCCGTACGCGCGACCGTCAGTTGTGCTTCCAAACGTTTTTGGCCAACAACCGCATCGGCTTGGCGTGGTTTTGCGGATTGGTCTGCCATTATTTCTGGTTGTTTTTGGTGTCCAAACTGTTTTAAAAAACGAGGTTGGGGCCGTCTGAAAAGAAAGGGAAAAGGAGTATGCCGGACATACTCCTTTTTATTTAAACCGTGATTTAGCCAATGATGGAATTTTTACTTTAAATCAATCATAATCAAATGGTTGGATTATTTTCGGCTCGTTAAAAAATATCAAAAACAACATGGAAAATGTTAGCGGGACGAGTGTAAATTACGCCTTCAGGATTGAGATTTGCACCGACAATCGGTACAATCCCATTGTTTTGCGACATTTAAAAGAGATACATATGAGCCTGATCGGCGAAATTTTACCTTTGTCCCATATCGTTTTGGATTTGGAAGTCAGCAGCAAAAAGCGTCTGTTTGAAGAGGCCGCACAGCTGCTGGAGAATGAAGCAGAATTACCGAATGCCAACGTGTTCGACTGCCTGTTTGCCCGTGAAAAACTCGGTTCGACCGGTTTGGGGCAGGGGGTGGCGATTCCCCACGGCCGTCACGCATGCGTGAAAAAAGCCACCGGTGCGTTTATCCGTACCAAAGAGCCGGTCGCCTTTGATGCGCCCGACGGCAAACCCGTTTCCCTGATTTTCATCCTGCTTGTGCCTGAAAACGCTACCGGCGAACATTTGGAAGTCTTGTCCAAACTGGCCGGCAGATTCTCTCAAAAAGCCGTCCGTGAAGCATTGATGGCCGCGACTTCTGCCGAAGAAGTACGCACACTCCTGACCGAAGAGTAATTCATGCCCAGCATATCCGTCCGCCGCCTGTTTTCCGACAATCAGCACAAACTCGAACTTGCTTGGGCTGCCGGCAATTCCGGCGCGGACAACCGTATCGGTGTCGAAGCCGATAAACCCGTCTTGGCCTTGGTCGGCCACTTAAACTTTATCCATCCCAACCAAATTCAAGTTGTCGGCGTAGCCGAAGCCGAATATTTACGCCGTCTGGAATCGGGCGAACTCAACTATGATTTCGGCGAGCTTTTCGACATCCCCATGTCTTTGGTCATCGTCGCCAACGGTTTGCCGGTTTCGCCCAAATTGCGTGATTATTGCCATACCAACAGTATCCCCTTACTGACTTCCAAACAGGAAAGCCCGCACTTGATGGACGTTTTGCGGATTTATCTGCAACGCACATTGGCGACTTCCACCATCAAGCACGGCGTATTTTTGGATGTATTTGAAGTGGGCGTACTCATTACCGGACAATCCGGCTTGGGTAAGAGCGAATTGGCATTGGAGCTGATTTCGCGCGGCCACAGCCTGATTGCCGATGATGCGGTCGAACTCTTCCGCACCGGCCCGGAAATGCTGGAAGGCCGTTGCCCGCCTATGCTGCGTGATTTCCTCGAAGTACGCGGTTTGGGCATACTCAATATCCGCCATATTTTTGGCGAAACCTCCATCCGTCCGAAAAAAATCCTCCAGCTGATTATTAATTTGGTTCCGGCTGACGACGGATACATGAAACAACTCGATCGATTGAGCATCCGTACCGAAACAGAATCTATCCTCAACGTCAGTGTCCGTTCCGTTACCCTGCCTGTTGCAATCGGTCGAAACTTAGCAGTATTGGTTGAAGCTGCGGTGCGCAATTACATCCTTCAATTGCGCGGCAAAGACAGCACCAAAGAATTCCTCGAACGCCATCAAACACAACTCAAAGAAAACGAACAAAACCATGAAAATCGTCCTGATTAGCGGCTTATCCGGCTCAGGAAAATCCGTAGCCCTCAAACAGCTTGAAGATTTGGGCTATTACTGTGTCGATAATCTTCCCTTGGAAATGCTTCCGTCGTTGGTTTCACTCCACATCGAACGTGCCGATGAAACCAAACTCGGTGTCAGCGTTGACATCCGTTCTGGTATCAATATTCAGGAAGCGCAAGAGCAAATCCAATATTTGCGGCATGAAGGGCATCAAGTCGAAGTCCTCTTTATTGAAGCAGAAGAGGGCGTGTTGGTACGCCGCTTCTCGGAAACCCGCCGCGGCCATCCTTTGTCCGGCCATAATCTGACCTTGTTGGAAAGCCTGCAAAAAGAACGCGAATGGCTCTTTCCGCTCAAAGACATTGCATATTGCATCGATACGTCCAAAATGAACGCGCAGCAGCTGCGTTATGCCGTTCAACAATGGCTCAACATTGAACGCATCGGTTTGCTGGTTATTCTTGAATCCTTTGGTTTCAAATACGGCGTTCCCAATAATGCCGACTTTATGTTTGACATGCGCAGCCTGCCCAATCCGTATTACGATCCGGAATTGCGCCCTTTTACCGGTATGGACAAACCCATTCAAGATTATTTGGACCAGCAGCCTTTGGTTCAAGAAATGGTTGATGATATTGAGCATTTCTTAAACCGCTGGCTGCCGCGCCTGCAGCAAGAGAGCCGCAGTTATGTGACGATTGCCATCGGTTGTACCGGCGGTCAGCACCGCTCCGTTTATGTTATAGAAAAACTGGCCGAACGCCTCAAAGGCTGTTATGAACTCCTTGTCCGCCACCGTCAGGCACAAAGCTTGGCAGGACGTTAACTTGCCGTTTCAGACGGCCTCAAAGGAAGAAACCATGAAAAAAATCAGTCTGACCGCATTATCCCTGCTTATCTTGACCGCCTGCGCGACAGAGCCTGTTACTGCTTACCGTTGGCACCGTACCGGCGCGAGTGAAGCTGAAGTTTCCCGCCAAATCAATACCTGCAAATCGCAAGTCCAAAATGGAAATACATCCAAAACGTTTGAGCAATGTATGGATGAAGCTGGGTATTACAGCTACGAGCATGGCAATCTCTAAATCCTGATTGACCGATTATCCCAATATCGAGGCCGTCTGAAAAACAATGATTGTTCAGACGGCCTCAGATACGAATAGAAAGAGCAAAAAGACATGGCTATCCAATGGTTTCCCGGCCACATGAACAAGGCAAAAAAAGCCATTGCCGAACGTATTAAAAGCGTTGATATGGTGATTGAGATGTTGGACGCGCGTATGCCTGCTTCCAGCGAAAACCCCTTGCTTGCCCAGTTGTCCAAAGGCAAGCCCAAACTCAAAATCTTAAACAAGCAAGACCTTGCCGATCCCGAGCGCACCAAAGTTTGGCTCGAACACTACAACAGCCGCCAAGATACCCGCGCCATTGCGCTGGATTCTTCCGAAACCGGCACACATGGCAAAATCACCCAAGCCTGCCGCGCCATGATTCCGCATCGCCAAGGTATCGAGAAGCCGTTGCGTGTCCTGATTTGCGGTATTCCCAACGTCGGCAAATCCACCTTGATTAACGGCATGATCGGCAAAAAATCTGCCAAAACCGGTAACGAACCCGGTATTACCAAAGCCGAACAGCGCCTTTTCCTTGCCGACGATTTCTGGCTTTACGATACCCCCGGTATGTTGTGGCCGAAAATTATTGTTGAAGAAGGCGGATACAACCTTGCGGCCGGCGGTGCAGTCGGACGCAACGCGCTGGACGAAGAAGAGGTGGCGCTTGAGCTTTTGGATTACCTCCGCCGCCATTATCTGGCCCTGTTGCAAGAGCGCTATCAAGCCGACAAAGATCCAAGCAGCCATTGGGACGATACTTCTTGGCTGGAGTGGATTGCCAAGA